>JAFGTT010000038.1 GCA_016933955.1 Candidatus Zixiibacteriota bacterium | reverse complement strand
TTCCCGAAAAAAGTCTGTTATTCCCGGCTCTTCTATGTCATTCCCGACCCCCTTTTCCATCATTCCCTTCCCTTTTCCGTCATTCCCGCTTCCCTTTTCCGTCATTCCCGACCCGATCGGGAATCCATCCTCCCTCATCAATCCCTTCACTGACATCCTCTGTCACCAACATGGATTACTCCCGCAACAAATCCCACTTTCCTCTTGACAAATGGCCTTATTATCTAATTATTATTATATTATCCTCTGAAAAGCCGAATCCCGAGCGAACAAAACTTGGCGAATTCGTGAGTAATCCGACAACAAAATGATGAATGGAGGAAATATATTAATGACCCAAAAAACAATTTCACTTTTTATCACTTTTATAATGGCCTTGATTAGTTATTCGATGATTATCATGGGGTGTAGTAGTGATTCCAATAAGGGCACAGATACTGCCGAAATTGATATAATACCGCCCGGAAAAATATTTAACCTGACAATTTTGGGACCCGTAGATTCAACCTGCCTGCTATCGTGGATGGCTCCCGGGGATGACGGCTATAGCGGTTTGGCAACAAAGTATGATTTACGTTTTACGACAGATAGTAATATTTTAAAAAACTGGACAAATGCTTATGCCAACCCTTATATGCCATTACCAATTACTGCTGGTAATAACCAACAATTTTTGGTTACTGGATTAATACCCGACAGTAATTATTGTTTTGCAATTAAAACATTGGATAATGCAGGCAATATCTCAGAAATATCAAATATTGTCAGGGAACCTATATCCGGTCTGCCCCAAGTTGCTATAATATCTCCACAGAACGGGTCATATATATCTGACATGATATACATTCAGGCGCAAGCAATCGATGACAAGGGCATAATCAAGGTGGAGTTTTTTGCGGACACACTATATATTGGTGTCGATATAATGCCCCCCTACCAGATTCAATGGGATGCGCATGAGTGTTCGCATGAAAGTGCCCATATTATCTACGCGCAAGCCACTGATACTGATAATAATACAGTTGGATCAGGTACCGTTATATGCTATACGGACACATTGCTCTTTTATCCACAGCCTATTGGAATAATAGATTTTTCGGGAACCAATGAATCGACATGCCGCGTTATCTGGAATAGGAGCAATGAACTGGATTTCGCCGGATATATGTTGTACTATGATACTGCAGTGCCGATCACGTATTTAACCGTACACCATAGTGACACCATTTCCAATATTGAAGATACGACATATTATGTACAGAATTTGATTGATACGTCAAAATACTATTTTCGTATATTATCTTTCGACATATTTGACCATGAGACATTGGGACCTATCGATTCCAACTTTACCTTGAATGCGGCTCCGACTGAGCTTATTCCATTAATCGCATGGTATTATAGCGATGGCATATTATTAATGTGGGATTCATGCCTATTGCATGATTTTGAATGCTATACCATATTTCGTTCATACGATGAACTTATAACCGAACAGGATGATATTGTAACATCCATTTATAAGAAAGATAGTTTGTCATATTCGGATAATTCTTATGATACAAATCAAACAAATATATACTATGCTATTGGATTATATGATATTGGCGGCCTATATATAATTGGCGATCCCCGAATTACAACACTTCCAGATTTTCCGCCCCCACCCGACAACTGATTGCAAAAACTGGGATTGCGTAAAAGCCTCAGCAGGTCGAAATCCATACAGCTTCAACAATATTCCTTTCTCCCGTTAATTTCAACCCCCATGTACAACCGGGTACATTGCTGAGCAGGTCAAAAGTGAGATTCCCCCAAAAATAGGACCGGGCGGCCCGCCTTTTAGGTGGGTTTCTTTTCTCCTGGGCGACAGCCCTCCTCATTTCGTGTACGGGCCCCCCCTCATTTACCACCGAAATTTTATATCTTTCCCGCTCCCTTCTTGTCATTCCCGAAAAAAGTCCGTCATTCCCGACCCGATCGGGAATCCATCTTTATCCCCTCTCGAGAGGGGTGGATCCGCCGCAGGCGGAGACGGGGTGTGTTATCCAATCCGCTTTACACACCCCTAAATCCCCTCTCAAGAGGGGACTTTGAACATTTTCCTGGGCGGCAGCCTCCCATTTTCCCCACCACATCACCCTTAATCCATTCCCTTCCCCATCTTGTATGAATACCCATACCTCCTGCATACACCGGACAAAAATCACACCGTTTATATACCGAATCACGCAAGAAACCTTTTTACTGATGAAACGAACCCATTTTCAAAAAAAATCCTCAAAGGACAAAACGAACCCATTTTGCCTGAGTACATGAATAATATCTTGTTGAAAAATCGACAGATTTATATGTCCGGATTTAACCCTCAACGAAATATGTCAGTTCTTTATAACCAGCCGTCCCTGCCTGATTGGACTGGTCCGCCCATCCAAATACACTTCCAGATTCTCGCCGATACCCCTCACCCGCCCTGAAACCGACGGTTCCTGTTTCTCGTCTGGAGTGTCAGGAATAATTTCGACCATCCGGTCGATTATTATCGACCGGGAACGGTAAATTTCGAGTAGAGCCGGATATTCACCTCGGAGCAACCGTCCGCAGTTCTTTCCCAGTCGGTCAATCAGGCTTTGCAGGAAAAAATCCCGGCGGCACTCTTCCGATTCGGAGAAATCGGCCAGACATCCCGCCCGCGGAACAAAGAGCGACGGCGTCACCCGGGGAGTGGTTTCAACATTAAGCCCTATTCCCAGCACTACCCCGGTGACAATATTCCCCTCCACCTGGGAATAGGCCAGCACCCCGCCGACCTTGTGGTTATCCACCCAGATATCATTGACCCACTTAATTTGGGCCCGATCCTTAAGGTCTGCGAACTCATCTATGGCTTCCACCGCCGAAACTGCCGCCAGAACCATGAAACCGGGCCCGAAATTTTTAACCGGCTGACCCGGCGACAGGTAAACCACCAGATAGATATTACCCGGCGGACTGACCCAGGGTCGAGCATGAAATCCATGGAAACCCTCTCCCGAACCGGCCAGACAAAGCATCTTCCCCGGAAGAGCCGCACCGTCATGACATAATCCGGTTATTATGTCATAATGCGATTCTTTGGCATGATCGACCAGCAATAAATATCGCCAGTCCGAGTTGAATTCGACCATTGTTCGATAAATAAAACCGGTCGGGAAAATTCGTTGCGCGGCCGGGCGAAGTTCCTCGGTTAAATCATCTAAGGCAATTTTTTTCCATGAAGATTGCACAGCCCAAAAAGGAACAGCCGTTCGGGGATCATCGGCAAGAATTTCCATACCGGAAAATATTCAATAATCCCCGATCGGGCAACTGATTCTTGTTCTGAAATCTCAGGCGGTCGTGTCGCCAATAAAAAAGGCCGGATAATATCAGTATCCGGCCTTATTGGAAACAAATTGACTTACTTTTTCTTCGCCCTTTTCTCGTTTTCCTGAGCGTCGACTACGGCGATAGCCGCCATATCAACAATCTGGTTGACGTCAAGTGAGCGATGCAGGATATGAACCGGTTTTGACAGGCCCATCAAAATCGGTCCGACGGCCATTAATCCGCCCATGCGTTGCAACAGCTTGTAGGCAATATTACCCGAATTCAAATCCGGGAAAATAAATACATTGGCGGCCTCCTTGAGTTCCGAGAAAGGATAGTATTTTTCCATCATCTCGGGCATCAGCGCTGTATCGGCCTGTATTTCGCCCTCGATCACCAGTTTCGGATCTTTATTCCGCACCAGGCTGACCGCCTCGGCCACTTTGGATGATTCCGGATATCGGGCCGAACCGAAATTGGAGAACGACAGCATGGCAATCCGGGGCTCGATATTGAAAGCCTTGGCAACATGAGATGCCGAAATGGCGATATCGGCCAATTCCTCTGCGGTCGGATTTATATTGACCGTAGTATCGGCAAACAGGTAGACCTTGTCCTTCTGGATCATGGCAAAAAGCCCTGATACCTTTTTAATACCCTCCCTCATCGGAATGATCTGCAGGGCCGGACGGATGGTTGTCGGATATGTCGAGGATACCCCCGAAAGAACCGCATCGCAATCCCCCTGATCAAGCATCATTATTCCGAAATAAGTTCGATCGCGCAGGGTCCATAAGGCCTGATCTCTGGTAATTCCGCGACGATGCCGTTTTTCATAAAATTGCTCGGCATAAGCCTGACGTTTCGGCGATATCACGGGATTAATGATCTCGATTCCATCGATATCGATTTCATGTTCCTTGGCCACAGTCTTAATCTGCTCCGGATCGCCCAGAACTACCGGTTTCCCGATGCCTTCGGTCATAACGGTATGGGCGGCCCGAAGAATACGGCCGGAATCACCTTCTGGGAAAACCACCCGTTTGGGATTCTTGCGAGCTTTGTCGGTAACAACGCTCATGATCACCCGACCTTTACCGATTCTCTTTTCCAACTCGTGCCCGTATTTTTCAATATCGATCTGTTTCCGGGCTACCCCGGAATCAATTGCCGCCCGGGCCACAGCCACGGCCTCCCAGGTTAAAACGCGATGATCAAACGGCTTGGGAATGATATAATCCCGGCCGAATCTGAAATGATCAACACCATATGCCCGCGCAACCGCGTCGGGAACATCTTCCTTGGCCAAGCTGGCAAGGGCCTTGACAGCCGCAATTTTCATCTCATCGTTGATGGCCCGCGCATTCACATCCAGAGCCCCACGGAAAATGAATGGAAATCCCAGAACATTGTTCACCTGATTGGGGTAATCCGACCGGCCCGTCGCCATAATGACATCTTTTCGGGCGGCAACGGCATCGGGATAAGTGATTTCCGGATCAGGGTTAGCCATGGCAAAAAGGATTGGATTCTCGGCCATCGATCGCACCATATCCTGATTAACCGTATCTTTTACCGAAACGCCGACAAACACATCGGCTCCCCTCATGGCATCGGCCAGCGTATGGCAATCGGTCTTGCGGACAAATTCGGCTTTGTACTTATTATAATTATCGCCGCGCCCTTCATACATTACTCCCTTGGAATCAATCATTAGTATATTCTGCGGGTTCACTCCGAGAGCGCAATATAGCTTGGCGCAGGCAATTCCCGCCGCTCCGGCTCCGGAATAAACCACCCGGACCTTGGCAATATCCTTACCGACCAATTCCAGGGCATTCAGCAAAGCGGCTCCGGAAATAATGGCCGTGCCATGCTGGTCATCGTGAAATACCGGAATATTCATCGTCTCTTTCAGCGTTTCTTCGATATAGAAACATTCCGGGGCCTTAATATCCTCCAGATTAATCCCGCCGAAGGTTGGTTCCAGAAGCTGACAGCATTTTATGATTTCATCGGGATCATGGGTATCCAGTTCGATATCGAACACATCGACATCGGCAAAACGTTTGAACAAAACACCTTTCCCCTCCATCACCGGTTTTCCGGCCGCGGCCCCGATATCGCCCAGCCCCAAAACGGCGGTTCCGTTGGAAACAACGGCGACAAGATTACCTTTGGCCGTGTACTTGTAGACATCAGCCGGATTATCCTTGATCTCCAGGCACGGCTGGGCAACTCCGGGTGTGTAAGCCAGAGAAAGATCAAGCTGAGTGTGGCACGGCTTGGTGGATGTCACCTCAATTTTGCCGGCCCTGCCCTTAGCATGGTAGTCAAGGGCCTGTTGTTTCGTGATCATCAAGGTAAAACTCCTAATTTAAAACATCCTGGTAACGCCAAATAAAATCGATTTACATCGAAGATAATATCTGTTTAAAATCAGGAGTCAAGGCCTTTTCAGGACTTTGTTGGTAATTATCAAAAGCCTATCGGAGTGATCGAAATCTTCCCAGGAGGATGAGGAAACATTTCCGGGATTATCGCGTAATTATGGCCAACGATATAATATGCACAAATGGAGAAAACAATGAAATCAATTCACCGTGAATTTTTCAAAACAGGCTTGATAACATCAATCCTGATAATTTTTATGGTCTTTCCGGTTTTCGGCGGCATGGTTAAGAACTGGAATGAATCCTTCGAGGTAGAACCGAATGGGAATCTTATCGTTGAAGCCGATATCGGGTCGATCAGGATATCAACCGGCGGTAACAATAGAATTTTGGCCGATATTGAAGCCGAGGTTGATACACGAAACGAGGATAAGGCCCAAGCTATTTTAGATCGTTTTCAGGTCAAATTTGAACAACGGGATAATTCAGTTATAATTACCCTTGAATACGACAGGGATGGTTGGTCATTTTTGAGGCACGGAGATAATTTCCGGTCAATTGATATAAACGTATCCGTCCCAGTTGAATATGATGTCGAATTAAGTACCGCCGGAGGTGGCATTTCAGTTGAAGACCTGAAAGGTGATATTGATGCCGAAACTTCCGGAGGAAGTCTCCATTTTTATCGTACCGATGGACCTATCAACGGACATACTTCCGGAGGAGGTATCAGTTTGAACCAGTGCCAGGGCAAAATTGACATTGAAACCTCGGGTGGCGGGATTGAAATTAATCAAGTCGATGGGGTTGTTGAGGCTCATACCTCCGGCGGAGGTATTGATATTGATGATTTCAAGGGCTCAATTGATGCCTCCACTTCGGGCGGAGGCATCTCCGCCTCATTTATTGGCCAGCCGGAAGACGATTGCCAATTAACCACTTCGGGCGGAGGCATCGAAATATATCTGGATAAAAACGCCAATATCAATATTGATGCCGAGACATCGATCGGACGGGTCGAAACCGATTTCCCTATTACGCTTCGTGGTCGAATCGACAAATCATCCATCCGGGGCGAAATAAACGATGGCGGCCCGGAAATATATTTGCGGACTTCAGCGGGGAATATTTACATATACGAAAATTAAGAACTTTCACAACACCCTGGCCGGATTCGGGTCAACCGAATCCCGAATCAGCTTCAGACTTTAGCCAAAGACTTGGCGTTCACCATGCCGGGTTTATTATTCCGTTAAGTACACTTGTTTATTTCCAATAAATCTCTTGACAAAATAGATCGGGGTGACTATCTTGATTTTAGTTTGGAATTGCATCGATTATCATTCGACAAAATACTACCTGTTAGACACCTTCGTTAAAGACATCAATAAACCGGCAGGATTATTAATCCGAGCCGGGACATAGTTTTTTGTCTCGATTCGCTCCGGGAATTCTAAGAAAATCCCGGATTTCGCCTTTGAAATCTGCACCGCCACATAATTTTCTATGGAGGCCGGATTTATTGCTTCGGTTAAAGGCGACATTATGTCCAACAGCCTGAGGTATTCTTCTCCGGGTTTGTTTTTATCCGCCTGCAGTTCCGCTTTTCTGTTTGGCCTCAGCCGTACCTGCCCGGAATTGCAGTTTATCATTTTCCTCGCCCTGGTTCCAATGTTACGATATGTTATTCGGAGTAGCCGGCGGGAGTCGATAATAATCGGCTTGATTGTGGCTTTTTTATCCTTTGTTCTAATTTTCACTTCCGACCAGTCTATTTCATTGACCGGGGGATTATTTAAATTTCTCCTGCTTCTGATAATTTTTCCCCTGTATGCCGCCATCATCAATCGACTGGCACGAATGACCGGATTTAATGCTATCCTGGCCGCGGCCGTCTGGTTACCATTGGAGTATATCTGGAGGAGACTATTCGGATCGGACAGTTTGATTATTCCACCGATGGGGTTTTCGCGTTTTATAACCGGGATGGCCACCATTTTGGGAGTCCTGCTGGTGGCCTTTTTGGTGGTTCTGGTCAATTACGTGTTTTTGACCCTGTTTACAGCCATTGAAAATATCCTGCGGGCCTGCCGGACCGCGATGGCACATCGGGGGGCCATCGGTGTTCTCGGCCGACCCGTATCCTGCAAAATCAGCTCTATGGCGAATAATCCGGTTGGACGGGCCCCTCCATTAAAGGGCCTCTTGTTCATCTCTAATAATAAAACCATAATATCATGGGAGGATATATGAAAACGATTGATTTTAATAAATCCCTAATGAAAACATGTTTGGCCGTTCTGATTCTGGCGGTAATAATGCTTGCCACTAATCAACCGATCCAGGCTCAGGTGCAACGGGACTATATTTTCATAATTGATGTGACCGGGAGTACCTGGAATTGGTTGAGTAAATGGCAGGCATCCATGCCCGGCTGGGTGGCCGCACAACAGGCGGCCCTGCCCGGGGTTCGCTTCGGCTTGGTAACCCATAAGGATTTCCCTTTTTCGCCCTATGGTGGAACCGGCGATTATGCCTATCAGATGGCGGCGGCCCTTAACTCCAATCCTGCCAATTTCCTGGCGGCCGTGGCCGGACTCTCCTCAAGTGGTGGCGGGGATGGTTTGGAATCACAGTATGTGACTATCTTTCACACTCTATCCGAAACCGGACTGGATATGAATATGGATTTCGATTATGTTGATCAGGGAGAATTCCCTGCCAATCAGATCGGAATCCTGGCCGGGCGGGAAATAAGGATGATTATTCTGACCGATCAGAAGTCATTTCATGATCGTGATACCGATAGCAATTACCCCTATGCCGGGGCCTCCAATGTCCCCGGGCGAACCACCTGTCTGACTGAAGTCCTGACACATCCGCTAACGACCTATGCTCTCTATACCGGTTCATGGCTCAAGAGCGACATCAATCCGCAAACCGGGGAACCATACTCCGAGGATTACTACGCCGCCGATACGACTCATCTGCAGGAACTCTGTATCAAAACCAATGGCCATGTCATCCTGATGGATACCGTAGCTTCGATGGATGTGGCTCTTGATTACATTGCTACCAATCAACCGCGTCGGGTTCCATCCTTGACCGGGTGGGGTCTGGCGGTACTTCTGGTTTTGCTGATTCTGTCTTCAATCTATGTAATCGCCCGTAAACGGCGGCTTTCCGTATCCTGAAAGGCAGTTAAAAGGTCAGGCCATTTGGCCTGACCTTTTAAAACTCATGGTAATATCTCTTGTTTCTTTAAAAGATCGAAAACTTCAAATATTTCTTGGGATTCTTTTCAATATCGGTTACAAGGTTTTCCACCCTGACAACAAGATTCTTGATTTCCTCGTACAATTCGGCATCATTAACCATGGCCCCCGCTGTCCCCTGACCGCTGTTGATTTTGGCCAGAATGGAATCGATCCGCCCGGTCGAAGTTCGCAGATTGTCATACAACTCCGGTTCGGCGACAAATTTGCCCAGACTTCCTTCATGATTGTTTATCTTAGTGGAGATATCATCCAGGTTGGATGATACGCTTTCAATCGATGAAACGATTTTTTTCTGACTATCCTGAAATTCACCTATAAGGGCGGTCAAGGCCGTCAGCATCCGGGTCATTTCATTATACAGGGTATCATCGGTGAATATTTTTCCTGCCGAACCCTGGCCTTTTTTCATGCGGTCGGTGATCTCAGCCAGATTGGCAGCAACATCCTGAACCGACTGCATTGCATCCGCTCCCTGTCCGAACATTTCGCCCAGGTCGGAGGGCCGCTGGCCCGGGATTTCAGAACCTTCTTCGAAAACGGGCAAGTCTGTCGACCCGGGAATAACCTCGATATATTTATCACCGATAAATCCTATCGTCCCGACCTTAACCGTGGCATCCGCGGTAACCATTTCCTGCACCGATTGAAGAATCCGGAATTTTACTTCCACCCGCCGGATTGGGTCAAGATTCACGATCTTGACCGAATAGACATTGCCAACCTCTAAACCCGCAATCCAGACCGGGCTCCCGGTAACCAGTCCGTTGACATTTTCAAAATATGTTTTGTAGCTGACTTTGGCGTCGAATATCGAGGTTCCTCCACCGGAAAACGAAGCCCAGAGCAAAACTGCAATGGCCCCGGCAATCAGGAGTCCGACCTTTAATTCGCCCCATTTTATTTTCGTTGTCCGTTTCATCTTATCCTCAGACTAAATAAAATCAACTTTCTTGACATTGGCAATGGAATCCCGGAACGGTTTTAGAAATTCGGTCACTCTCGAATCGGTGGCTTGAATCAAACCGCCCAGGTTACCGTCAAAAACGACCTCGCCGGAATCTATCAAAATAAAATCATTGGCCATTTCAAGGGCGTCCGAAATCTGGTGCGTTACCACGATGGAGGTGACATGTTTGAATTCCACCAGCCGATTGATCAGGGAAATAATATTACGCGTCATTTGCGGATCAAGCCCGGTCGTCGGTTCATCATACAGCATAATCCTTGGATTGGTCGAAAGCAACGCCCGCCCGATAGCTACGCGGCGCTGCATCCCGCCTGACAATTCATCGGGCAACCGGTCCATAATATCCTCTGACAAGCCCACAAAGCCAAGCATCTCTTTGACTTTTTCCTCAATCTCATCGGTCTTCATTTTGGAATATTCAAACAGATAATAACCGACATTCTCTCCCACTGTAAGAGAATCGAACAATGCGCCATCTTGAAAAACCATCCCGATTCCCTTACGAATTTCTCTGAGTTGTTTCTCCCGCATCCGGCAGATATTTTTTTCCTCCACCAGAATTTCACCATTGTCGGGGCAAATCAGACCCAGGATTAGTCGGAGAATGGTGGATTTACCCGAACCGGAATGACCCATAATCACCGTCTGGCGCCCTGTTGGAATCGAAAAGGAGACATCTCTGAGAATTTGTTTCCCGGCAATGGAATAATTGACATGACCAAATTCAATCATAAATACCCCTTCAGGACACTCGAAATAAACTTGGTAATGATAAAATTGGTTATCAGGATGGTAATCGAGGAAATCATGACCGATTCAGTCGTCGCCCGTCCGACCCCCTTGGTTCCACCTTCCGCATTAAATCCTTTATAACATGAGACAAAGGCTATAATAAAGGCAAAAATAAACGGCTTGAAGATACCGATAAAGATATTCCCGAACATCAACTTTTCTTTGACAGCCGTCCAGTAGGTCAATGAAGTTATATGAGAAATAAGAATGGCGATCAGCCAGCCGCCAACAATAGCGATAATATCGCTGATTATCGTCAGAACCGGAACCATAAAAATCAACGAAATCAATCTCGGTGCGGCCAATTTACGAAGCGGGTCAATCCCGAATGCTACCAGGGCATCAAGTTGATTGGATGATTTCATGGCACCGATTTCGGCAGTAATTCCGGCAGCCACTCTTGAAGCCACCATGATCCCGGTCAGCACCGGCCCCAATTCGCGAACAATGGCTAAAACCATTACCCGCCCAAGGTAATTTTTACTCCCAAAATCGGCCAGCTCGTTGGAGAATTCCAGGGCCATCCCCTGCCCTGCCGACAAACCCGTAAGAATGACTAAAAACAGGGAACCGACCCCGATTAAATACATCTGCTCAAGTGTCTCCGCATGATAAATCGGACGGCCAACCGATGAGCGAAGCATTTTCACCGAGAAAAAAAATAAAGCTTGAATTTCAACGACGAAATGCTTAAACCAACCAAAAAAGGAATTTACTAATATCATCGCAGCGGCTTTATCCCTTTAAACAGTCAATTGTAGGCCGCTCAAAGGTCAAAGTCAAGGCCTCTTTTATCATATTGCCTTTTGCTGAGCCATACTCAAATAGTCGCAACCAGTTTCGTTTTATATATATTATATTGAGACTTTAAAAGGATAATTATGGATAACCCTCGGGATAAAAAACGCGGCCATGCTATAGCCCTTTTCTCTGGTGGGCTTGATTCCATTCTGGCCATTTTGCTGATCATGAGACAGAATATCGAAGTAACCGCCCTTACCTTCATGTCGCATTTCGGCTGTAGTCTAAGCGAGCACTCCGGCTGCGGTTCCGACCCCTTCCCGGTTGCAGAGAAATTTGCTTTTAATGTAAAAATGGTGCACCTCGGTCAAAAATTCATTGATATTGTCAAATCCCCCCGATATGGCTATGGCAAAAATATGAATCCGTGTATCGATTGCCGGATATTGATGCTTCAGGAGACCCGGCAATTCATGGAACTGGTTGGTGCCGATTTCGTTATTACCGGCGAGGTTCTTGGTCAGCGGCCAAAATCGCAGATGCGTAACGCTATGAATCTGGTCGAAAAAAAAGCCGGGCTGGAAGGATTATTGGTCCGGCCGTTATGCGCCCGGCTAATGGCGGAAACCATTCCGGAAAAAACCGGATTACTTGATCGGGATCAGCTTGAAAATATATCCGGTCGCTCCCGGAAGCGCCAGATTGAACTGGCCACCAAAATGGGAGTTGATAATTATCCTGAATCGGCCGGGGGGTGTCTCTTAACCGATCGCGGTTATTCCCGGCGACTCAAAGACCTGTTCGATCATTCCGAAAAAACCGCTATCGATCAAATAAATCTGCTTCGGGTGGGACGGCACTTCCGTCTCGATCCAAATACCAAAATAATAGTGGGGCGAAATGAACGCGATAATGAACTTATCCGGCAGTTGGCGGCCCCTCATCATCTCAGCATGGAAGCGCTTGGGAGCGGATCGCCAATCACCCTTTTTATCGGACCGTATAATGATCGCATGCTGAAATTGGCCGCCGCCATCACTGCCCGATACTGTGATGATAGGGAAAAATCTCAGATCGAAATCACCTGCCGAAATGAAACCGACCAGTTTCAGATAATCGTCGCCCCGGCCGAACATCACGACATTGAAAATTATCAGATAAAATAAAAATTGGGCTCTCATCTGATTTATGAGAGCCCGACTCTCCTTGCATGCGCAAACGAGCAGCTATACCGCCAAATATTCGCTGCCACTTATGCGTGGTCGGTACTGATTGCCGGTGAACCGTAAAGTTCGCAATCGTACATGAATTAATACTATCAAAATTTATGCCAGCATTCAGAAAATAAGGACAAGTCATTAGATTTTAATACATTACAGAAAATCAAGATCTGCACAAATCACAGCAATCTTTAAAAAAACGCATTAACTGCGCCAGAAATTACTAAAAAACGCAGTTTTCATCCGGCCATCTACAGGTCAACAAAAAACCCCTCCGCTTTCATACGGAGGGGCCCTCACTTGCTGTTAGAAAGGCAATATTTGTTATTAGCCGTTACTTCAGCATCATCATCTTCCTGGTTTCGTTATAGTCTCCCGCATTGAGACGATAGAAATAGATGCCACTTGCTACTGATACGCCGCCGTCATCGCGACCATCCCAGATAACCGATTTGGAGCCGGCTTCCTGGAATTCGTTGACCACGGTTTTAACCTTCTGACCGAGGACATTGAAAATATCCAGATTGACATTGGTGGCCTGCGGCAGGTCATAGTCAATCCTGGTCTGAGGGTTGAAAGGATTTGGCGCATTCTGTTTTAAACTGAACGACATCGGCAACAGCTCATCCTGAGCCGCACTTTGAAGGTTAACACTGACCCCGTTAAATTCGGGGACAACATACGCGGCCTCATTATTGTCGTCGTTATAAACCAGCATAAGAGAATGATTTGGATTCTCCAACTCGATTGTATTCAGCTCGATAGCCTCAACATCGGGATCATCCACCGTGAACACGAGATTGGCAATCACGCCGGTCCCTGGCGCCAAATCGGATTTTTCACCGTAAATCATCGGAATCAGACCGATCACAACGGTGTTTTCCTCATTATTGATATTGGCCCATGTGAAGTCAAAGTCAGCCGACCTTGTTCCTTCAAAAGTGACCTCTTCCAGAGTCACACCTTCGGTAAATTGCAAAGGCATGTCCAGAGCTGTCATCGGTACAGCGTTGGTAAGTTCGACCGGAACGATATATTTCTCGGCCTCAACTTTTACTTTCGGCGCCTTGATCGCATTCTGATCAGCCGCAAACGCCGAAGTAAAACCCAGGAGTACCAAGGCCATCATGATGATGCCAATTTGCTTCATAGACACTCACCCCCCGTTAGGGTTTTTAAGGTTTACTCAATAACTGGCGGCCGAAAATCGCAAACGCTCCTTGTTTGCCGCACAGCCGTTTATATCCGCAATACAAAAAATTACTACTCTTTGGGTGAAGAATTCGAAACGTGAAGTGGGGACTTCCTATATCCATAATACGTCTTTCCAAAAACTTTGTCAAGTGATAATTCCTGACAGAAATATGTTCGTTTATTCTTGAATTCTCTCTTTTATGACCCAGAATTCCCGGTGTGGTAATTTAACCCGGAGAATCCGGGGCTCATCCTCGTCTTTTATAAAACAATAAGCTAATAAAGTTCCCCTTTTTTTATATTATGCAACATTAATACGAAAAAAAAGGGCTGAACTTGAAAATAATATATAATGATAAATAATCCCCCGCTTTGCCGCTCGTAATACCCAACAAATTTATCTTGACAGTTGTCAATCAACGGGTTAGCTTTATCAAACGATTATCTTCCCGAATTCATGCAGGAGGAAATGTGTCAGAAGCAAAAAATTCGGAAATCGAAAATTTCAAACCTTATATTTCTGCCGAAACCAATATCGCCGAAGTCACCATTAAAGCTGTTGTTCTCGGATCGATCCTCTCGGTGGTTTTTGGCGTGGCCAATGCCTATATCGGTCTTAAATACGGCATGACTGTTTGCGCCTCAATACCAGCGGCAGTTATTTCAATGGCCGTATTGCGGGCCCTTTTTAAAAAAGTCACTGTCCTGGAAAATAATATTGTTCAGACCATTGGTTCGGCGGGTGAGTCCCTGGCGGCTGGGATAATATTTACCATCCCCGCCTTTTTTATCTGGGCGGCCAATGCCGAATTGGCGACTCAGGATCTGGCCCGGCACATTTTTCAGGCTGATCTCATTCGCAATCTCGCCTGGGGGATTATCCCGGGCAATATTCCCAAATTCGCCTCATTTTTCACCTGGCTGAAAAGCGCCGACCTGAGTCTTCTGGGTTACACCCATGAAATTTCTAAAACGCAGATTTTCTGCCTTTCAATGCTGGGTGGCGGTTTGGGGATTTTGCTGATGATCCCGCTTCGAAAATACCTGGTCCAAAAAGAACATGACAAACTGGCTTTCCCCGAAGGTACAGCCTGTGCTGAAATTATCGTAGCCGGTGATGAGGGCGGTAAAAAGGCCAAAACTGTCTTTCTGGGAATCGGGATTGGGGTGATATATAAAATTATGATGTACACTGCCCGGCTTTGGTCGGAATCACCATCCCATGATTTCAAAAAATTCCTCAAAGGCGGAACCATCGGTATTGATGCCACCCCGGTCCTGCTCGGGGTCGGTTATATTATCGGCCCCAGAATCGCCGCCCTGATGCTTTCCGGGGCGGTTTTGGGATACCTTGGAATCGGACCGCTTTTATCCTTTATAGGTGATCAAATTCCCGGAGTTATTATATCTCCCGGTAATATCCCCTTGAGCGACATGGATCCATCACAGCTTCGCAATTTCTATATCAAATATCTTGGCGTCGGAGCCGTGGCAGTTGGCGGGTTCGTCTCGCTGGCCAAGTCCTTCCCGATTATTATCAATTCATTCGCGGTCGGTTTCAGGCAACTGATAGGCGGTCGCAGGAAACAGCAGGACATTCCCCGAACGGATAGGGATTTGCCAATGTCAGTTGTCTTAATTGGAACGGCCTTAATAGTTTTCGCCATCTGGATTATGCCGGACACGGAACTTCATTTCATGGGTGCCGCTCTGGCTGTTTTATTCGGATTTTTCTTTGTCGTCGTGGCGGCCCGAATTGTCGGTATTGTGGGCTCATCTTCATCGCCCGTTTCCGGGATGACTATTGCTACTCTTCTGGTGACCTGCCTGCTTCTGATTTCGTTCGGCGTCAACGGTGCCAGAGGAATGATAACGGCCATGTCGGTCGGGGCGGTGGTCTGTATTGCAGTATGTATGTCGGGCGATATCGCCCAGGATTTGAAAACCGGCTTTCTGCTCGGTGGAACACCATCCAAAATGCAGATAACCGAATTTATCGGCCTTCTTTTTCCGGCCATCGCCATGGGCTTTACCCTTTATATCCTCAAAGACGCTTTCGGCTTTCAGTCGGCTCACAATCCCGATGGTCTTTTGGCGCCCCAGGCCAATGTCATGGCTACCGTCGTTCAGGGTATTATGAATGCCAATATCCCCTGGGCTCCGATTATGGTCGGCGGCATGATTGCCCTGGCTATCGAGCTATTGGGGATCCAATCATTGCCTTTTGCCATCGGTCTTTATCTGCCACTGTCATTGTCCACTCCGATTATGGCCGGCGGGATTATGGCGCACCTGATTAAAAAATCTTCCAGGGATAAGATTCTATCGGTATCACGTCACCAGATGGGCATCCTATTCGGGTCGGGGATAGTGGCCGGCGATGCTTTAATAGGGGTGGCCACAGCCGGAATAATTTTGAATCCATGGATAAATTACGCTGACTTTTTTAATAGCCATGAAGGTCTGCTCAATTCCCTGACCGGTGGCTGGGGACCATTTGTCTCGCTGGCAGCTTTTGGCGGTTTGATGCTGATTTTCTATTATGTTTCTCGTCGCTTTGGATCGAACAGAGAATAAATCGGTTTTTATATATGACCTTCTTTCGAAAATACCGATGGCCGCTGGTTATTTTTATGGCGGCCTTCTTTATACGCCTTGTCTATTTAATCCAGGCCAGGTCCGATCCGACCTTTTATTTTCCCATGGTCGATGAACTCTGGCATCTAAACTGGGCCAGAGAAATAATCGGAGGCAATTTCTGGGGAAATGAAGCCTATTTCCGTGGTCCGCTCTATCCCTATATTCTGGCCCTGTTTCTGAAAATCACAGGGCAGTCACTTTTCTGGACTCGTTTTCTTCAGATTATCATTGCCTCGCTTTCAGCGGTCCTGGTCCTGAAACTGGGCGAGCACACTATCTCAAAAAAAGCCGGAATTATTGCAGGTTTCGGTTATGCCGTCTATGGTACTTTGGTCTTCTATGAAACCATGCTCCTTATCCCGGTTCTGTTCATTTTCCTGAATCTTCTGGCTGTCTATTTTTTGTCGCTGGCGAAGGAGCAAAACCTTTTTAGATGGTGGTTTATCGCCGGACTATTTCTTGGTTTGGCCGCTATAGCGCGGCCCAATGTCCTGATCCTGATTCCGTTCTTTCTGGTCTGGATTTATATTATCCGGCGCGGACACGAAAAACTTAAAAAACTCCTGACCATTGCAGCCATCTATGCCGCCGGTCTGCTTATCCCGATCCTGTCGGTTACCCTTCGCAATTACATTGTTACCGGCGAGGCTATTATGATTTCTTCTCAGGGCGGGGTGAATATTTATATCGGTAACAATCCCGATGCGGAAGGGTTGACCATGCTTATGCCCGAGGTGAAACTCGATGAGTCGCTGCCATGGAACGAATTCACCCGAGCCACCAGGGAAACAGCCGAAAAAGAGGCGGGTCACCCATTAACCGCGGCCGAAGAATCATCCTTCTGGACTCGCAAAGCTGTCGATTTCGTTTTCCACAATCCCGGCAAGTTTATATCTCTCATCTTTAAAAAGACCATTTACTTCCTGCTCGGTTTCGAGAACTCCGACCAGACCGACATTTATCAGAGCCGTCGATATTCTTCACTGTATTCCCTGTTGATATGGAAAAACGTATTGTACTTTCCCTTTGGCCTGCTCCTCCCGCTGGGCCTGATCGGTATGGTTATTGGCTGGGGGAAACGCAAGGAACTGGCCCTGTTCTATATTTTCATTATCGGTTATGCGCCCACCGTGATTCTCTTTCTGGTCACGGCCCGGCATCGACTGCCGATTGTCCCTTTTATGCTTCTCTTTGCGGCCATAGCGGTTTTGGCTCTGATTGAAATTATTAAAAAGAAAAACTGGAATAAAATCACAATATTCGGTGTCGCCTTGATCGTTCTGCTCGTTTTTGCCAACCGGACCTATTTCGATATTGGTTTCGAAAATGCCTTTTTAACTCACTTCAATCTCGGCATAACCTATGAACGCCAGGGGAAATTGCCCCAGGCGGAAATTGAATATCGGCTGGCCATTGAGGAAAATCCCTATTCGGCCACTGGATTGAATAATCTGGGGGTGGTAATGTACCATCAGGGGAAACTGGATCAAGCCCTTGAGGTCCTGGAGCGGGCGATCAAATATGATCCGAATTTCGCTGATGCTTACAACAATATCGGCCTGGTTTATGAAGGCCGGAATAATTTCCCACAGGCCATCAATTATTATCGTCAAGCCTTCGTCATCGATCCAAAATTGTACCAGTCCCAGATGAATATCGGTGATATCCATCTGACCCAGAAGCAGTATGATCAGGCCGAAGAGAGTTACCGCCGGGCGTTGGAGATTGCTCCCGAGGCTCCTGAAATATATTTCAAACTGGGGGGATTGTACGCTCGCATGACACGATACGATCAGGCCGAACAGATGTACGAACGCGGGGAGCAGTACGGTGAACTATCGGCTTCCGATTATGTCAACCGGGCCAATATCTACTACATGACCCGTCGCCCTGACAGGGCCATCGAAACGTATCGCAAGGCCATTGCCAAAGACCAATCCCTTCCGCAGGCTTATTTCGGACTGGCTTTGACGTTTGACAGTTATGGTTATCCGAAAGATTCGGCGCTGGTTTATTTGAGGCGCATACTGGCGATTAATCCTGATTTCGCTCCCGCCCGGGAACTGCTTCGGCGTCTTAACAACCGTTAACGGTCAATACTTCTTCCGCCGCTCGACCACGTAATTCGAACCATGTAGGGACTTGGCGTATTTCTTAAGGTCGGCCAGCATATGCGACATTTCTCCGATATGAGTGAAATTGCCCCGTTTATTGACCAGAACCGCTATGGAGATACTGAGAAGATTAAATGTTTCCATCTCCCCTTTGCGGTTACGCGTTTGAATAACACCCCGGTCGCGGTCCTCGGCGGCATAACGATACGGTGCAATGGCATCGAAAACTTTAATAATGCTTTCGCAAACGAAACTCACCTGTCCTGGAGGAATTATATACATGAAATCATCACCGCCGATATGCCCCACAAAACCCTCGCGGCAGATATCGAATACGGCGTCGCGGATAATCCGCGCCGTCAGGCGGATCATATGGTCGCCGTAATAGTAGCCGTAATAGTCATTATATGCTTTGAAATCATCCAGGTCGGCATAACAAAGGGCAAAATCGGCTTCAAGTTTGATCAGCCGTTCAATTTCCTTTTCAATCAGTCCCGGCCCCGGAAGGGCTGTCGAGGGATTAAAAGAAATATCGCGGCGGCTACGCTCGGCCAGCATTTTCAGCCGTACTTCAAAGAGCTTGTCTTTCCATGGGCCAAAGAGAAAATCCTCGACCCCGTTCTGATACCCGGCAATCAGGATATCCTCGGCCGGATCGGGATGATACATGACGGTTGGAACGATCGACAGAAAAATATGGCTCTTTATCATCCGAACCAGCTCCAGCTCCTTTAAAAACGGCCCGGTTCCGGCGATAACGGCCAGGTCCAGTTGATACCGCTGGGAGATTACCAGAAGTTCTTCGATGGTCCGGAAATAATGGATAGAGATCTGGTTCTGTTCGAACATTTTCGACAGTCGAAAAACCAGATCGACCCCTTCCTGTCTGCAGGCACAATGAAACATAATAATTCTGCTATTCTTTCACCGCCCGTTCGCGGGGATGGTATTCCCTATGTATCGATAAAAGATAATCTTTATCAACCTGCGTGTAAATCTGAGTCGTGGTGATACTGGCATGACCGAGCAATTCCTGGACCGTTCTCAGATCGGCCCCGCCCTCGATCATGTGGGTCGCGAAGCTATGCCGAAAAGTATGTGGGGTGACATCCTTGGTTACCCCTGCCTGACAAGCATATTTTCGAACTATTTTCCAGACCCCGGTCCGGGAAAATTTCTTGTTCAGCCGCGACAGAAAAAGTATATCGCTGGTAATCGAGGATCGTTTCTTCTCCCGGATTTGAGTCAAATATTTCTCCACCGCCTGCCGGGCATAGCGTCCGAACGGTACCAGTCGCTCCTTGCTTCCTTTGCCGACTATTTTCAAAAAACCGATCTCATCATACACGGCCGACATCTTCAGGTCAATCAATTCGGAAATGCGAAGACCGGCACCGTATAATAACTCCAATATGGCCTTATCCCTTATGCCCGTATCCGTTTTTTCATCGGGACAATCCAGAATCCGGCCGACCTCTTCGACCGAAAGATAATCGGGATGATATCGTGAGATTTTAGGGACCCGCGCATAATCAAATGGATTTTCGGCCACCATTCCCCGCTCGAAAAGAAATTTGTAGAAATTTTTCAGGGAAGACAACTTGCGGGCGATTGAGGTCGGTTTGCGATTGAGATTGCTGAGCCTATAAATATAATCATTAACCGTCCGATGGGAGGCGTCGAATTTCCCTTCCAGCTTGAACATCGTTAAAAACTCGCGGATATCGCGCCGGTAGGCCACCAGGCTATTGGCTGCCAGTCCGCGTTCCAGTTCCAGAGATTGAAGGTAATCTTCGATAACGGCACTATGTTCGGCAATATTGTTCATCTTAATTTAATCCGGCCAGAGCCGCGGCAGCGACTGCGGCCACTTTTATTCCAGCCTCCTTCAATACCCGGCTAGCTTCATGCACCGTGGTGCCGGTCGTAATAACATCATCCACCAGTATCACCCGCATTCCCTTTAGTTCTTCGCTAATGACGGAAAATGCACCCCGGATATTCCTATCGCGCTCCGCTGGCCTGAGTCTGGCCTGATCCCGGGTCCGCCTGATTTTAACCAGGCTGTCAGAATCGACCGGCACATTTAATCGCTCACCGATTATATCGGACATAATGGCCGCCTGGTTAAAACCCCGCGATTTATGGCGGTAACTGTGCAACGGAATGGGAATGACCGCCTCGATTTTCCTTCCGGCCATAAGCGCGCCTTGCCTGTCAACCAGACGGCCGGCCAACTCAATACCGAGCTTCCGGTAACCATGATATTTGAAATGGTGGATTATTTTTTTCAGCGGATCGACAAAATGGCCCAGTGCGAATACCGGAAGAGTTTCCCCGGCTGGACATCCGCCGCATGACCCGCCCCGCGGAAGAATTTCATGACAATTCAGGCAAAAGGGATATTCAATCGGTTCGATTCTTTTCCAGCACCTATCACAGACCAATTCGTCAGAATTATCATTGAACTCGTCACAACCCAGACATATAGGAGGAAAAACAAAATCAAGAAGGTCATACAGCCCGGTTTTTCTTAATATCACCGAAAGTCCATCCATGGAATCAATCTAAAAAAACAGTCCGGCCAATACAATTATTTTTATTCCGACCCCGGTCAATCTATCAAAGACGTTTGAGATAACTGCGAACCGAATCGGCCATGGGTGTCCCCGGAAATTTCTCGATCAGTTTATTCCAGTAAAACTTCATTTTTTCCGGCTGATTCATCTCGCCGCAAACAACGCCCAGATTGAAATAGGTTATCATATGATCCGGATCTATCCTGATGGCTTGTTCAAACACTGATACTGCTTTCTCCGGGTCGTTGGAGGCATGGTAACAGACTCCGAGATCGGTAAGGACATTGGGATCGGTCGAGTCGATGGCCAGTGCCCGGGTGTAGCAGGTGATAGCCATCTGATAGATGCCGTCATCCATAAAACCATTTCCCATCTGTACCAGGCTGTCATAATCAACCGGAAGCTGCGATATCATACCCATCTGATCGTCGCTCATGGCGGCCATATCCTGACCGTGTTGATGCATATCAGCCTGTCGACCCGGACCTTTTTCCGCCATCAAAACCAGATAAAAAGCCCCGAACACGGCAATTGCCAGAACAATGGCCAGCCAACCGTTTTTCCTGGAGATACAATTTTTGCTTTCCCCATCCAGATCATGGCCGCAATTCCGGCAAAAGGAAGCCCCCGATTGGACCGGTCCGCCGCATGACGGACAATTTTTATCATCCATTATCTTTCACCAATCACTTTACATTACCGAATTACCTCTTTAACCGGATTTATCGGATATAGTTCCAGAAGTGAATCGACTGCTCGCTCCTCTTTTTTGAAAATCAAATAATAGTATCCCGGTGTTTCCAGCCGGGCATCAGATGGTAACCCCGCTCCCGTCAGCCTGTAGGCTTGTTTAAAACCGCGATTTCTCGTAATCAACCGCTCCCTCCCGAACCGCAATCTGGGACCATCATTTCCCATATAACCGACCAGGATAAAATAATCGGGGAAACGAAGATATTCTCGAAGAGCATTAAATCCCCGATGAGCAACATCTTCGGAAACCAGCCCCCAAATATCATTATATTTCGCCACGGTATAATACGGGACACGACCGACATCGGTTAGCGACACCATTATTTCATCCGGCTGCCGCTTTAAATAATCAATCAAATTCGACTGCGCCGCCATGATTTCTCTCTCCTGTGATACGGTCTGCAAGACAGCCGAAATTGGAATCAACAGGGAAATTACAGAAACCATCAAAAACGCCCTGATTACATTCGGTCGTGAGAAATGCTCCAAAGACATTAAGGCCACCATCAGAAAAAACGGTAGAAAAGCGATCATATAACGGGAATTAAAATTCATTACCGGGCTGGCAAGGCAACTGATAACCGCCATACCGAGCCATACGAAGATTGCCGTGGCGGCCTCGCTGGTTTCCCCCGATTTACGAATCAACGGAATAAGGCCATAAAGAAAAAGAACCGTCAGCGGCAGAAAGTACAACAGCGGTCGGCCCAACTCTATCAGACTGATTATCGAAAATGATGATTTGGCATAAAAGGTATTGGGCATGGGATATCCGAAAACACTAAGACGGAATATAGCCAGGGCACCAAAGGTGATTACCAGAAATATCAGATTAATTATGTACAGTTTCGTAGCCGCCTTTTTGCCTTCCCTGTCTGTCAACCACCGGACCATAATTAAAATCAGGCCAATAACCGCCCCCTCCGATCGAGTCATAACCAGGGCCGATGTAAATGGGATTGACCAAAGCGACTTCCGAAAAAGTGAAAAAACCGCTCCGGCCAGAAGCATGGCATGGAGGCCAAGTTCCAGACCACTCACCGCCCAGAATGAGGTATAGGGCGTTATCAACAACAATGGTCCGATTAACCACAAATAACCTTCGGTACGACAGAATAAGAAAAACCAGATCAGAGCGGATACTAAAAACAGAGCTATGCCCAGAATTTTTGCCGTCAGATAAGTCGCCAGCCCCAATTTGTAGACCAGGGCCAGGATCAACAGCCAGAGGAAATTGGAATACCCCTCAACCGGTTTCTCCCCGATATTGAAAACCAGTCCATGACCATCGGCCAGATGTTCGGCATAACGGAAGGTGACAAAGGCATCATCAATAGAATAATCCCATACAACCGCAACCAGAATGAAATAAATAATAATCGCCGTTATAAGGATAATAAGGCGTTGCCTTTTCATGACTGATTCGAATCACCCGGAACATGTCTGCTATGCGCTCGCCTGACCGAGATGACTCCTTTGACTCTCTTTATTTTTCGAAGGACTCTTTCCAGTTGTCCCAGATTCTTGACTTCGACAATAAATACCCCTATCGAACTGGTGTCGCCTGTATTGATTTGAACACCCCGGACATTAGTGTTACTGTCGGCGATGGTGTCGGTGATATCGACCAGGATATTTTTCCGTGATTCAACCTGGACTTCCAACCTGACAACGAAGGTTTGGTCGCGGGAGACACTCCATGATACTGGAACTGTCCGCTCCGGCTGAGTAATCAATTCCTGGGCGGCCGGGCAATCAGCCCTGTGGATGGTCACTCCCCGGCCACGGGTAATATATCCGATAATTTCCTCGCCCGGAATCGGCTGACAGCATTTGGCGAACCGGAACATCATATTGTCCAGCCCCTCAATCTTAATCCCTCGTTCAACCCGGAATTTTTCAAGAACCTGCTCCACCAGAGGCGTTTTCTGATCGCCCGCATCCTCGGGAATAATTTTCGACAGAGCGTGTGCCGTTGAGATATTCCCGCTTCCGATGGCGTAAAGCAATCCGTCGACCGACTTGAATGACAACCCCTGGGCCACTTCGAGCAACTCTTCATCGGAGGGAAATTTATGGCGAGCCCGTTTCAATTCCCGGTCTAAAAGCTCTCTGCCCAGATCCACCGCCTGATCATAACCGGTTTGTTTGAGCCAGCGTCGAATCCTGGCCCGGGCATTGGAGGTAGTGGCAATATTTAACCAGTCCTGCGAGGGGTGGCGATGCGGATTGGTCAGGATTTCGACTTCATCTCCGGATTTCAACTTGGAATTAAGCGGTGAAATCCGCCCGTTGATCCTGGCGCCACTGCAGTGCAGACCGATTTCGGTATGGATGGCAAAGGCAAAATCCAACGGGGTGGCTCCGGCCAAAAGATGTTTGATCTCCCCTCCCGGTGTAAATACATAAATATCTTCGGCAAACAGGTCGATCTTGAGATATTCCAGAAGTTCCGACGGATTGGTCATATCTTTCTGCCAGTCGAGAACATCCCTGAGCCAGAGCATCTGCCGATCACCTTTGTCGAGTTGTTGCCTTCCTTCCTTGTACAACCAGTGCGCGGCGATTCCGTTTTCCGCCACCCGGTGCATTTCATAGGTGCGTATCTGGATCTCGACAATCTGTTTACCCGCCCCGACAAAAGCCGTATGCAGCGACTGGTAATTATTCGGCTTGGGGGTGGCGATATAATCGGCAAACTTCGACCGCACCGGCGGCCACATCTCATGGATTACTCCCAGGGCATGATAACATTCCGCTTTGGTCCGGACTAGAACCCGGATGGCGATTAAATCGGCGATTTTCTCAAAAGGGACTTTGCGAATTTTTATTTTCCGATAAATCGAGTCGATGTGTTTGGCCCGGCCGTTCACGGCGGCCTTGATTCCCGCCTCGGCCAGAGTTTTGCGTATCGGTTCGATAACCGATTCGACATAGGCCTCCCGCTCTTCCCGGGTCAGCTCGATCTTCCGAACAATATCGGTATAGGCCTCGGGTTCAAGATATTTGAGGGATAGATCCTCAAGCTCCGTTTTTATTTTGGATATTCCGAATCTATGAGCCAATGGAGCATAAACATTGCGCGTCTCCTCGGCGATTCGAACCTGTTTATCCCGGGGCAGGTAATGCAGGGTCCGCATATTGTTAAGGCGATCCGCCAGTTTAATCAAAATCACCCGGATATCGCGGGCCATGGATAGAAGCATCTTTCGGAAATACTCCAGTTGCTGTTCCTCGTCCGAAGCCGCTTTAACCGAACCGATTTTGGTGACACCGTCGACCAGGGCGGCGATTTCATCTCCGAATTCGGCGCCGATATCCTCCAGCTTAACCCCTGTATCCTCGACCACATCGTGCATCAGGGCCGCCGCCAGCGTGGATGAATCCAGATGCAGATCGGCCAGGATAAAAGCGACGTTGAGCGAGTGCTCCACATACCGTTCGCCCGATTCACGCATCTGTCCGGCATGAGCCCGCTCGGAAAATTCATAGGCCCGCCTTAAAAGCGGAATATTGACATTGGCATTGAAGGCCTCAATGCCTATTATAAATTCGGCAAGATTCATGATTTTATATTATACGCCTTTCAATCCCGGCAGGCAACCAATTCACAATACAGGTCATAAATTCGCCCGGCCACCCGGCGGCAATCATGCCGCTCCGCTACTTTTAGACCTTCACTGATCAAACCGGAGGCTAGATTGCTATCATCAAGAATCTTCCCGGCTGCTGTCGCCATACCATTGATATCACCCGGATTGAAAAGCAGACCGCTTTTATGATCGATCACATTCTCGGCATGAGGTTCGATATTGGTCACCACCACCGGCACCCCGGCCGCCATAGCATCGACAATCGACATATTCAGGCCTTCTTCATAGGATGGCGAGATGAACACCGTTCCTCCTTGAAGATATTCAGCGGGTGTTTTCTGCCAGCCGGGCATCCTGATTATTTCGGTCAGGTTATTTAGCCGGATATATTCTCTCATTTTTTTCTCTTCCGTTCCCTCACCATACAGGTAATAAACAAAATCCTTTCTTTTTTGACTCAATCGCTGAATTGCTCTGACGGCATCAAAAAAACCCTTCTCGTGATCAAAAGCCCCGCCCGAGATTATAACTTTGCGGCTCTCCTCACGGTATGCCTCATATTTTCCCATTTCGACAGCATTCTTCCGGAACGATTCAAAATCAATCATAGAACTGATAACCGTGACCATATTCTCAGGGACCCCGCCATCCACCAAAAGTCCTCGGATATGTTTCGAAATGGCAATATACCGGATATTATGCGCCAGGTATTTGGTCCGGCTTCCCAGACCGATTCTGGCCGACGATCGGCGCGTAACCACCAGAGCCGGCGCCGGTTTGGCTTTGATGATAGTTATCAGGGTATGAGCATGAGAATCATGGGCGTGAACCAGGTTGATACGATTGTCCTCAATAAAATGCCTGATTTCACGCCGCTCAAGAAAGCGCATAAAATTGCTTTTCGATAGAGGAAACAGCTTCACAACCGCCTTCGATGCGGCCGCCGCCAGCGGAGAACCTTCGGGACAAGCCAGATACTGCTCCAGATCATACCTGGCCAGAGTATGAATCAACAAATTAACCTGACGCTGACCGCCGCGGAAAACCCGGCCGGTGTCGACATGAAGAACTCTAATCATCCCCGGCCGCCTTTTCCAAAGCGCGAAGTTTAAGGTATTTGATCATCACTCCCGACGCCGATAAAAAAGCAATCGCCAGTCCCTCGATTCCATCAAGGAAACCGGCTCCAGTCACATAATGTCGAAGGAACGAGGCCAGCGGACGGAATACAAGGGACGATGAATAAAACCTGATACCCTTCTCATGCATCTCCCGGGCGCCCAGATCACTATACCTTCTTAACTTCTTGAAGTAGGTATCGATATCCGGATAAGAAAAGTGCCGCATGTGATTTTTTAACCTATCTGTCGTCCCGTCCAAAAGTGTTTTTTCATGAACCAGTGTATCGCTGAAAGAACCCTTTTCACGCCGGAAAAGACGCAACACATAATCCGGATACCAGCGGGAATGCTTTATCCAGCGGCCCAGAAAATTAGTCATCCGGGGAAGATAATAACCGTTGCAGGCCGAGGCGGCATTAATGACAGCTTTTATCTCAGCCGCAAGTTCTTCGGTAATTTCTTCATCGGCATCGATAGAAAGAATCCAATCCGAGTTGGCCTGCCTGAGGGCATGATTTTTGGCCTGGCCAAATCCCTGCCATTCGATACAATACACCCTGGCGCCATTTTGTTTCGCAATTTCCAGCGTTCGATCAGTCGAACCGTCATCGACCACAATTATCTCATCGGCCCATGATACTGATTTCAGACAACGGCCGATATTGGCCTCTTCGTTTTTGGTAATGATAATTGCCGCGATGGTACTCATGAAAGCACCTATTAATGGTCCTTTCCGGAAGGTGATTTCTCGGAATATCCTATTTCCTCGATAAGCAATTCGAATTCCGAGACTACCTGATCCGGCATAATATCAAAAATATTATCAATATTCACGGCCACAACTGCCCCGTGTTTTTGCCGATAAGGCCGCCAGAAATGAAAATTCCGTTTATGCCCCGAATACAATCCCACCACAGGAATTTTCATCAACCGGGCAATATGTATCATCGAAGTGTCGGGACTGATCAGCAGGTCCAGCCGCTTTATGATGGCCGCCACATCAAGTAAAGAGAGGTGTTCGGGAATCAGGTACGATGCCGCCCGGATATTTCTCATCAGATCTTCGGCTTTATGACGGTCGGCCATAACGCACAAAATCACGAATTCCAGATTGGGATGATTAACGTGAAGATAATTAACGATCTCGATATATTTTTCGATTTCCAGAGTCCGCGTACGACTCCCGGCGGAAATATTCAGCCCGACCCGAAAACTGCCATTATCCGGCAGAGTCATCCAAAAATGATCCGCCTTTCGCCTCGATTCCTCCGGCAAATGAATTGGCAAAAAGGGATCCACCGAATCCGGATTGATCCCGAATACTTCGAATATCAAAAAACCGTTATCAATATTATGATCGGTCCCATCCGGCAAATATGGCCGGCAATAATCATAAAATGACCTCAGTTTCAACTTGCGTGCCGCCGCCCGCACGGCTCCGCGGCCGATTATCCGGCTCAACAGAAGCCCGGTGGTGGAATCGTGACAGATCGGATCATAAACAATATCAAATCTGCGCCGCCGCAATTTCATTATCAACGCCAGATCTTTGAAAATATTCTTGGTGTACAGGTGTATTTCATCGACCTGCGGGTCATGCTCAATCATGCCCTTATTACGGGGCGAGGCGATAACCTCGATTCGAAGGTGCGGGTAATGCTTCTTGATGGCATGAAACACCGGAATGGTGACAATCATATCACCCAGCTTATCGGGTCGAAGTATCAAAATTGATTTTATTTGGGCTGGATCAACCGGGATCCGAAACGGGTCGCCCTTCCCAAGTATCAGGCACAGCGGCAGGTTGAGAAGGCTCTTGAAAGCATGTTCAATCTTTTTAATATAACGGGGCGGCATGGCATCATCCCGAATCTATCCGGCCGTAATCGGTCCGGGCGAACCGGTTTCCTCCTGGCCGTTTTTAAACTGCATCATATAAAGTCTATGATACAGACCCGACTTTCGGATAAGATCCTCGTGCCGGCCCCTCTCTATTATCCGTCCGCGTTCGATAACCACAATCCGGTCGGCATTGACAATGGTTGACAGGCGATGGGCAATCACCAGCGTCGTCCGATCCTGCATTAACCTCTCGATCGCCTCCTGTACCAGAAGCTCCGATTCGGTATCGAGCGCCGAGGTAGCCTCGTCAAAAATCAAAATCTGTGGATTTTTCAATAACGCCCGGGCAATCGCAATCCTCTGGCGCTGACCGCCAGACAGACGGACTCCCCGGTTACCCACCTGAGTCTCATACCGGTGTTTGAACTCACTGATGAAATCATGGGCATTGGCCGCCCGCGCCGCCTCGATTATCTGCTCCGAAGTAACATCCTCCAGCCCATAAGCAATATTGTTCTGTATGGAGTCATTGAATAAATATGTTTCCTGGGTGACAATCCCCAGCATCCCCCTCAGCGAATTCAGAGTCAGGTCGCGAATATCAACGCCGTCAATCGTGATCCGTCCTTCGGTCGGATCATAAAACCTTGGCAGTAAATCGAACAGGGTCGATTTCCCTGCCCCCGACGGTCCCACCAGGGCAACCACCCCGCCTTTGCCGACCTCAAGATCAATATTGGAGATGACCGGAGAGCCGCTTTGATAGGCAAAAGAGACATTCTCGTATTTTATTACCGATTCAAATCGGGTTTTCACGATGGCTCCCGGCTTTTCCTGCACCTGAATCGGCGTATCGACAACCTCGAATATTCTCTCGGCCGCCGCCATACCTTCCTGGAGTTTGATATGTATCTGAAATAGATTCTTGACCGGTTTTATCAGGGAAAACATGGCAATGACAAAAGTCATAAAATCTCCGGCATCCATCTCCCCCCCGCCGTTGATTATTCTGCTTCCGGCGTAAAGGAGGATCAATATTCCGGCGGCGACTATCAAAATATCATTGACCGGCGAAGCCAGATGCCGAATACGGGTCATCCGAACCAACGCCCGAAAATAGTCCGAGGTGGCTTTGAAAAACTTCCGGATTTCAAATTGCTCCATGGCATAGGCCTTGACTATCCTGATATTGGAGACCGTCTCCTCCAAAACCGAGTTGACATCGGCCATTTTTTCCTGTGACCGGGCCGAGTACCGGCGTAACTTGCGGCCCATCCAGTATATAAATCCGAAAACCAGAGGCAGAACCAGGGCGGCCAGGAGAGTCAATTTCCATGAGAGCAAAACCAGAAAGGCCGTCAAAATAACAACCGTCAGCGAATCAATCACCAAGCGGTTAAAGCCCAGATCAACCGTCTCATTAAGGACAATGACATCATTGGTTACCCGCGAAACAAGTTGCCCGGTCCTCTGCTTATGAAAATAACTGAGTGACAGCGATTGGTATTTCTCGAACAACCGGTTGCGGAAATCCCGAATTACCGATTGCTGGATATAAGCCATGAAAAAACCCTGTATATACAGGAAAAAATTGGAGGCGATGGTAATAATGATTATCAGGATGCAGAAATTAACCAGCGTTCCCCGCCGATCATCCCCGGAAACATGCTCATTCAACTTCTCTTTGAGGCTGTTTTTCGTTCGAGCCAGGAAATCGAGCTTTTTCTCGAGGTCGTTAACCACGCCGGAAGATTTATCCGATGGTGATGAAGGTGATGATTGAACATTAACAATCGGTTCGGTCCGGTTCGATACCGTTGTTATATCTCCGGTTTGGAAAAGCGTCATCAGAAGCGGACCGGCCAGCCAGACAAACAATCCCGCCAGAAGAGCATGAATGGCCGCCGAGACTGATGATATAATCAGACGACCCAGATAGGGTCTCAGACATCCGAATGTTCTTCTCATCAGACTCATATTATTCAATCATAATCAGCACTATAAATTCCCGATTACTATAAACCATCAATATGTGAAATGTATTTAAAAAGTCAACCGGAGCTTATGATTACGGATAAATTCTTGTGGCCGTTTCCGGTATCGAAACCGATTTCTTCTCGGCCGGGAGATCGATGTTGAGTTTCTGGCGGCGGCGTTCGGCCATAAATTTCAAAGACTCATCGGGATTGGAATATTCTATTTTCTCCAGAAGATAACAATGTTCTTTGAGATCATAGTGCAATTCGATACTCTCGGGGCATCCTCGCGCCGTTAATCTGTAAATTCTCTCCTTCCGGGATTCTTTCACGACTGTCAAATAGAGGTCTTCAAAATTCAACTGCATTTCATCGGGCGTCCGAAAAAACAACTCAACCAGCAGTTTTTCCAGTTCCGTCCCGGCGGCGCAGGTGCCGGGCAGAATATCCGCCAGCCGGCCGTAAAAATACTGATCTTCGGTCGGAAAATAGGCTAGCACCGAATCGCCCCGGATAAAACCCTTCAGGACCCCTTTGCCCAGATAGCCTCTTGCAAACACACTGAGACTGTCGGCATACCGATAAACATCGAGGCGGACCGAATTCTTGCGACCATCGCGATAAATTCTGGCATCGTACAGGAAAGCATCTCCCTTTCCCGCTGGAAGGTTCAGTTCCGTTTCAATCGGCTGGCCTCCGGATTTTTGCCGATTGGCCAGAGAACACCCTGTTAGAAGCAGTCCCATAACGAGACCGCCGACCATCAGTATTAATCCTTTGAAGTTTCCGGCAATCAAATTGTTATCCCGGTAAAAAGGCCGACAAAGAACAGAACAAACGGTCCCAGAACCATCCATACCGCTCCCGCCACAATCAGGATAATTAAAATAAATGGTCCGAATCTTTGAAAACTCTCCAGTTGCGGTTCGTAGCGGGCCGGAAGTACCGATGACAGAATATGGGAACCATCGAGAGGAAACAAAGGGATCAAATTGAAGAAGGCCAGCGCAACATTAATTTGTACCCCGTAAAACATAACCGTGTTCAATGCCGTCGACTGAATAAGCATACCTGATGATGTCAATCGATATAACAAACCGAATATTAATCCCAGCCCCATATTTGAAAGCGGTCCCGCCGCTGAAATCCAGAAATCGGCTTGGCGGGGATTGCGTAGATTAAAAGGATTGACCGGTACCGGTTTGGCCCAGCCGAAATGAAACTGCGAGATAAATATCATCAGGGTCCCGAATAAATCCAGATGGGCCAGAGGATTGAGTGTCAGTCGCCCCATATCTTTAGCCGTGGTATCCCCGAAACGGTAGGCCAGATAAGCATGGAAAAACTCATGCACCGTCAGTGAGAAGAAAATCACCGGGGCGGCCAGCAGAGCCATGCGAAAAAAATCGGAACCGAACAATTTTAAAATCCTTTCTTAATCATGCATAAATAACGTCATAAAATCTTATTTTCCCGGGCATATTTCCCTGCTCCCTGAATTACCGTAATTAAACCGTCTTTACCCGTTTAACCGAAATATGATCCGAAGGTTCAAAAAACCGCCAGAGTCTCCCGGTTCCTTTTTTTATTCCAATACGTCCCGAATGTTCTATTCCGGAAGGTTCATAACCGCTGTCGATCAGGTACAGCGGGCCGTTGACCAGATCCAAACCGTTATGCTCGCGCGTCAGTCCGAAAGCTCGGCATAGCTTGCCGGGGCCATCGGTCAACCGGCCTGAGCAAGGCTGGTCGAAATGTGATTTCATAATTTCAATTCCCTCAAGCGGCACCGCACCCCGTATCAAAACCGCGGCCGGGAAACCGGCTTTTTCAGTTACGACATTGAGACAATAATACATCCCGTAGATGAAATAAATATAGCTGAATCCTCCCCGGCCGTACATCACCCGGTTACGATCTGTCGGTCCCACCGCCGCATGGCAAGCCGGATCATCCTCGCCGATATATGCTTCGACTTCCATCAGTCGGGCCGCAAGGCGTTTTCCGCCGTTTTCAAACACCAGTTCCTTGCCGATCAAATCGCGGGCGACCTCGAGCGTCGGTCTTAGATAGAAACCTCTTTTCAGCCGGAATGTTTTACCCGCCATCGGCCTTCCCCGGCCTATTCGTTGCAATAGGGAAACAACTCATAGGCGATTGCCATTGCTCCATCAAAATCATAACCGATCTCGTCCGGCTTATGGGCATCGGATCCGATCGCGGCGATCCTTACTCCCGCCGCTCGGGCCAAGTTGACGATATCCATTGAGGGATAGTACTCTTTGTGTCCCTTACGAACAGCCGCTGTGTTGATCTCGATCCCGATGTTATAATCGGCCATTTTTTCCAGGATTGGTTCGATTCGCCCGCGATGAGCCGTCAATAAATCTTCCCCGTAATATTTCAACCCATACCATTTATACATATCGAGGTGGGCGATAACATCGAATAAACGGCTTTCCACCGCCCGATCAACAACCTCAAAATAACGATCCAGCAGACTGCCTAGCGGCAATTCCTTATGACCATCCTCGAAGTGATTGGGATTACAAATATTAAAATCCCCAACCTCATGAACCGCACCCAGTTTATAATCGAATCGATAGGTCTTGAATAATCTGGATATTTCCTCCTCACAGCCCGGATAATAGCCGGCTTCGACCCCGCATTTGATCACCATTGGTGATTCTGCCCCGATGTGGGCGACAGCCTCTACGTAATGACGGAAATTCTCCACCGTGGTCGGCAACATTTCACCGGCGACTCTAATCTGCCTGGTTTTTTCGGAAAGAACCGGATTGGTATCATAATGTGAAGTAAAACATATTTCCGCAATTCCCCGCTTGCGGGCCGCCTCACAATGCTCAGCCAGCGTTCCCTGGGCATCGAAGGAAAAATCGGGATGGACATGATAATCGGCCAGGGCATAATGATCTTTATGCATAATAGACTCCTCTGTCAAACAAATCGTCTGCCGGTTAAAAATGGGTTGCCTTTCCGTTCCTCACCGACGGTAGTTGCCGGACCATGACCCGGAAAGCAAATAACTTCATCAGGTAGCGTCAGGATATTGCGGTCAATGGACTCAATCAGTTGTGAATAATCCCCGCCCGGAAGATCGGTTCGACCGATCGAACCGCGGAAAAGCGTGTCCCCGCAAAACAAATATTTATCGATGAAATAACAGATTCCTCCGGGCGAATGGCCGGGTGCGGCTATCACCGTGAAACTCATGGATCCGATCTTAAAAACATCTCCATCACCGACAATCTCATCGGCCGCCGGGCAAATAATCTGGTGACCGAAATAAGCTGAGATATTGGCCGAAGGTGACAATAGCATCGACTCGTCACCACACCCGATATAAAGCGGTATTCCATATTTATCTTTAATCGGGCCAACCGCCCCGATATGATCGGCATGCCCATGGGTCAACAAAATGGCGCCTGGTTCAAGACCAAGCTGATCGATTCGTTCGATAATCCGTTCATCTTCATCCCCCGGATCGATCACGGCACAAGCCCGATTATCGACTGCCCAGGCCAGATAACAGTTGGTTTCAAAAGAACTTACGGAAATGGTTTCAATTTTCATTCTTTTTACCATATTGATATTGGAATTTATGCTTTAAAATATCCATAAAAGCTTGCTTGTCAATTAATTGTTGCCATCCAATCGGGTTTCCCGCCGGATATCCGGTTAAAACATAAAATACGAACGGAACCGGATAAAAATCATAATTCGGGAAAATTAAAAATATGATATGAATTGACATTTAAAAAAATAGATATATATAATATTTTGCGAGGTTAAGGATATGATCACAGATTCCAGGGAATATATAAGTGACTTAAGCACACGACTTTCCAAACTCAGGAGGTTTCTTTGACATCGAGGGACGTCGTGAAAAAATTAACAATTTGGAGCAAAAAACAACTTCACCAGATTTCTGGAATGACAATCAGTCGGCTCAGACGGTTTTAAAAGAAATTTCAGAACATAAACGATGGATCGATAAAATTGATCGGCTGAGTACCGAACTGGCCGATCTGGAGGAATTGCTGATATTGTCTGAAGACAGTAGCAGCAGTTCGGAGATCGATGAAATAAATGATTCTCTCGAACAATTGGCTGAAAACGTCAAGGAGTTCGAATTTCTTACGTTACTCTCCGGCCGCGATGATGCCAGCAATGCCATTCTCACCATCCATCCCGGTGCCGGCGGAACCGAATCGCAGGATTGGGCTGATATGCTTTTTCGTATGTACAACCGATGGTGCGAAATCAAGGGTTTTAAAGTCACTTTGCTGGATTATATAGCCGGTGAAGAGGCCGGATTAAAATCAGCCACCATGGAAATCGAGGGGGAATACGCTTACGGTTTTCTCAAAGCTGAATCGGGGGTACATCGCCTGGTTAGAATTTCTCCTTTCGATGCTAACAGCCGCCGTCACACTTCCTTCGTTTCGATTTATGTTTATCCTGAGGTCGATGATTCAATCGAAATCGATATTAAGGATGATGATTTGCGGGTGGACACCTACCGCTCCTCCGGAGCCGGAGGCCAGCACGTTAATAAGACCTCGTCGGCCGTCCGCATTACCCATATTCCGACCGGAATTGTGGTTCAGTGCCAGAATGAACGAAGCCAGCTTAAAAATCGATCGACGGCCATGAAAATGTTGCGCTCCCGACTCTACCAGATGGAACTGGAGGAACAGCGAAAAAAACAGGAGGCCATGGAAAAATCCAAAAAGAAAATAGAATGGGGTAGCCAGATACGCAGTTATGTTTTCCATCCCTACAACCTGGTGAAAGACCATCGAACCGAGGTGGAAACTTCGAATATCCAGGCGGTAATGGATGGCCATATTGATAAATTTATCGAAGCGTACCTGTCCAATCCCGATTTTAACGAAAATTAACCCATATACCCGGTCCCGTATATACACTATTGAGGAGTAAGATACAATGTCTGATAAAAAAGAAAAAGCCATCAACATCCTGGATTCCATCCGGGCCAAGGCCCATGCCAAGAACAGAAAGGTGGTTTTGCCCGAAGGAACCGATGCGCGAACCATCCTGGCCGCGAAAGAAATTATTGATGAGAAAATCGCGGGCGTTATCATTCTTGGCGATAAAAACGAAATCGGGAAGCTGGCCAAAGAGCATGGTTTGAATCTCGGTTCAGTCACGGTAATTGATCCAGCCGATTCCGATCTGCATGATGGTTTCACCGAGGAGTTTTTCAAACTCCGCCAGCATAAAGGAATCACCAAAGACCAGGCCTCCGAGGCCATGAAACAGGTTCTCCATTTTGGTGCTATGATGGTGCACAAGAATCTGGCTGATGGCTGTGTCTGCGGGGCCGTAAATACCACCGGCGATGTGATGCGGGCCGCTATCCAGGTAATCGGTCTGGCTCCGGGAATAAAAACCGTGTCGGGGGCCTTTATGATGACCGTTCCCGAGTATCGCGGCCAGGTTAACAAGGTGTTTCTCTATGCCGATGGAGCCGTGGTGCCTAATCCCAATGCCGAACAGCTGGCCTCGATAGCCGTATCGACCGCCAGAACGATGAAAAACCTTGTCGGCGAGGAACCGAAAGTGGCCATGCTGTCGTTTTCAACCAAGGGCTCGGCCAGCCACCCTGATGTGGACAAAGTCCTGAAGGCTCTGGCCATTATTAAAAAAGAGCATCCGGAGCTGAAAGTCGATGGAGAACTTCAGGTTGATGCCGCCATTGTTCCCGAGGTGGCGGTGAAAAAGGCGCCCGGATCGGTGATCCAGGGGGACGCCAATGTTTTGATTTTCCCCGATCTCGATGCCGGCAATATTGCCTATAAATTGACCCAGAGATTGGCCAAAGCCAGTGCCACCGGACCGATTGTCCAGGGTCTGCGGTTGCCGATGAACGATCTGTCACGCGGGTGTTCGGCAAGGGATATTGTCGATGTTACCGCCATAGCTATGCTGATGAAATAAAACGGGTCACTTGCAAAGGACTAAAAAGCGTTTGACTTTGCCGGACGGAAGGTGTTTCTTTTGACTTTAATTTAATTACCCGGCGGCGTTATTACGCCGCCTTAAATCATTCTGGTAGGAGAGTGTAGAAGTGAGTTCCCTCTTAATTATCATTATCGTGGCCGTTGTTATTATAGCGGCGATCATTTTTATCGTCTTCAAAAACTATCGAAAAGTCGGCCCCAGTGAAGTGCTAATTATTTCGGGGGGCAGGAAACGGACGATCAAGTTGCCCGATGGCACTTCACGCCAGGTGGGTTATCGGATTCGTATCGGTGGCGGAACCTTTGTCAAACCGTTTATCGAACAGGCGCAGGTTCTTCCCCTGGAAATCATCCCTATGGAAATAAAGGTGGATGACGCTATCTCGACCAATGGGATCCGATCCACCGTTAAAGGAACGGCGGAAGTCAAAATTGCCGGTGACGAGGCTTCGATCCATCTCGCCGCTGAACAATTTCTGGGTATGCCTGTCTCGGAAATTCGCGATGTGGCCCTGCGGACGCTGGAAGGTTCGACCCGCGCTTTGATTGGGACGATGCCTCTGGAATCGATCAACAAAAACCGCAAGGATTTTGCCCGCGCCGTCTTTGATGATGTCAATGATTACTTTACCAATATGGGGCTGAAGCTTTTATCCTTCAACCTCAAGGAAATTACCGATCCGTCGGGTTATCTTGAAGCTCTCGGAAAACCGAAAATCGTCCAGGCCCGGCGTGATGCCGAGGTGGCCGAAGCGGAAGCGGCCCGCGATGCCATTATAAAATCGGCCGTTGCCAAAAAAGAGGGAGATATCGCCAAGATTCAGGCCGACACTGAAGTGGCCAAGGCCGGCCAGTCATTCGATTTGAAACGCGCCGAATTACAGAAGGAATTGAATTTCAAGAAAGCTGATGCTGATTTTGCTTATGAACTGCAACGCAACAAACTGACTCAGGAGCTTAAAACCGAAGAATCCAAAATTAAAATTATCGAGAAAGATTCCGCCATTGCCCTGGAGAAAAAGGAAATTGACCGGGTCGAACAGGAACTCGAGGCCAAAGTCCGAAAACCGGCCGAGGCCGAACGATTCCGGCTGGAAGCCGAGGCCAAAGGTATGGCTGAGGCCAAACGGCTCCAGGGTTTGATAGAAGCCGAACTGGTTGAAAAAGTCGGTCAGGCCGAGGCCAAGGCCATGCGCCTCAAAGCCGAATCATGGAATGCCTATTCGCAACCGGCCGTTCTGCAGATGATTATCGAACGACTGCCCGAACTGGCCCGTGAAATGGCCGCGCCGCTGTCTAAAATCGACAAAATCGTCATGGTCTCCAATGACGGTAAAATGGGTACCTCCAAAATCACCGGCGAGGTGGCTTCGATGATGTCGCAGTTGCCGATGGTTGTAAAGTCACTCTCGGGTTTCGACCTGGAAGACTGGCTCCGGAAGCTGGGCGACAAAAAGAAGGAAGGCTCGACCGAGACTCCGAAAAAATCGTCTTCGGCAGATGGTCAGAAATAAGGGGTAAGCGATGATTTCCAATAGAATCGGACGCCTCGAGCTTTCCCCGACTCTCCGGATTAATGCCAAAGCCAAGGCGATGACAGCCGAGGGCATTGATGTTATCGATTTTTCCGTCGGGGAGCCCGATTTCCCGACACCAGCGGATATTAAAAATGCCGCCAAAAAGGCGATCGATGATAATTTTACCAAATATACCGCCAACGATGGTATCCCGGAACTGAAAGCCGCCATCCGGGCGCGTCTTAAAGAAGACCATGGCCTGAATTACAGCGGGAATGAAATAATCGTCTCGAGCGGAGCCAAACAATGCCTGTATAATCTGTTCATGTCTATCCTCAACCGGGATGAGGAAGTCATTATCCCGGCGCCCTACTGGGTTTCCTACCCCCAGCAGGTTCTGATGGTTAAAGGCAAACCGGTGATTGTTCCCACTCGTGAGGAAAACGGTTTTCGTCTCACACCCGAGGAGCTGAAAGCCAATCTGAATTTCAACACCAAGGCAATTATCATTAACAATCCCGGCAATCCCACCGGTTCGGCCTATACCCGCGAGCAGTTGCAGGAAATTTGCGAGATCGCGGCCGCCGAAGGATTACTGATTGTGGCCGATGAAATATACGGCAAAGTCATCTATGACGGCTACAGGTTCACCTCGGTAGCCTCTCTCAGCGATAAAATAAAGGAAAAGACCGTTATTATTGACGGCGTTTCCAAATCCTATTCCATGACCGGATGGCGGATCGGCTACGCCGCCGGGCCACGCGAGATCATATCTGCCATGAGTATTGTTCAGTCGCATACCACCTCGAACGCTAACTCGATTGCTCAAAAGGCGGCGGTTGAAGCTCTTTCAGGTCATCAATCGGAAATCAACCGCATGGTGGCCGAATTCCAGACACGGCGAAATTATATGATGAGCAAACTTAATCGAATCCCCAATATATCATGCCATAAACCGGAAGGCGCTTTCTACCTCTTCCCTAATACCTCGTCCTACTATAATACTGAATTCGGGGGCATGAAAATCCGCAACTCCTACGGTTTAAGTTATTACCTGCTCAAGGAAGCCTCGGTGGCCGTTGTACCGGGAAGTGCCTTCGGTTCCGATGATAACATCCGTCTGTCCTACGCCACCTCGATGGATAAAATCGAGGCGGGGACTGATCGGATTATCGAGGCTATGGCTCGTCTTACCGAATCGCCCAAATATAAACGGGTGGCCCTTCAAAATGTTATGACTCACCCGCAGGGGAATATCGAAATCAATCCGGCCGTTACAATTGAAGAGCGTGACATTCTGGTTCAAGAGGCCGAGGCCAATCTGCCGTTTGACCGCTATTTTGAATGGAATGCCAATATCAACGGCATCATCATTCAGTTGCGAACCAATGTCCCTCATCTTTATGATTTCTGGGTCGAGAATTGGTACCCGGCTACGCTGGAATCAGATGTTGAACCACACGGTATTATCTATGCCGTGGATGGCATTCCCGGTCGCACTTCGTATGGTTATTACTGCCCCGAAATGCGTACGGCCATTCTTTTCAATACCGGCTACTATGGCCAGGTTCGCAGTCTGGCCCTGGGAATGGTGGCAATGGCCAGCGAGCGATTACTCGATGTTCATGGTGTCCGGGCCGCCTGCCTTGATTTCGGTGGAAAAGGCCTGGCCCTGATAGGACCCAAAGGAATGAGTCGCGGCTCCCTGTTCGTCCGACTACTCGAGGATGACAAAGCTCGGTTCCTATCTAATGACTGGGTCTTTGTCCGCTATCGGGGTAACGAGGCCATTGCCGATGCCCCGGAGAGAAAATTCTATTTCAAAACCGATGTCGCTCAGAAATTCCCGCACTATGCCAGAATTTTCGATAGGAGTAAGTGCGAAAACGTGGTCACCCGGCGGGCCGACTGGACCAATCTCAAGGAACTTGGTGACGAATGTCCGCTCGATCTCGGCGAACCATACTGCTACTGGGGCAGTAAGGATTCAAGAGCGCTGGTTGATCCGGCCTGGATTGCCGGACCTAATCGTTATGTCAAACGGTCACGCCTGAAAGCTGTTGTCATACTCGGTTATGAACCGAACGCCCCGGCGGTGGAAAAACTGATCGCCGAAAAAGCCCTGGAATTGATCACCGAGGGTAAATACCGAACTCCGTCAGGGGCAGGAATGACTCCTTTCAAAATGCAGCCGTTCTTCAATCCGTATATTCTCGGATCATCGGTCGATTATGAAGATCTGCAACGTCGCAATTTCCATCAGTTGTTCCGGGTGACCAATGCCTATAAAGTAAATATTGCCGCAATACCTCCGGAAACGCTTAAAGGTCGTCTCCGGGAGTTGATATAGAGGAGATCAGGAGATGGCCAATACACTGGGTATCATCAAACCGGACGGAGTCCGCCGTAAGTTAATCGGAAAAGTAATCGAGCGAATAGAAAATTCCGGTCTGATTATTCGAGGATTGAAAGTCCTCAAACTGGCCGGGGATCAGGCCGAGAAATTCTACGCCGTCCACGAGGGTAAGCCCTTTTATAAATCACTGGTGGAATTCATGACCTCGGGCCCGATTGTGGTTATGGTTATCGGCGGGCATGGCGCTATTGAAAAATGGCGGGAACTAATGGGCGCCACTGATCCGGCTCGGGCCAAATATAATACCATCCGCCGTGAATTCGGCACCTCGGTGGAAAAGAATGTCGTCCATGGATCCGACAGCGAGGCCACGGCCAAAACCGAGGTGGCATTCTTTTTCGACAATGATGAAATTTTGGCGAAGGGTTTATAACCATGTCTGATTCGATTTACGATGTCGGATTATATGCTCGGTTCGCCCGGGATTTGAAACGCCGTCTGGACAATCCCGGATCCAATATTCAGGATACCCGACTGGATGACCTGCGTGATCCCGCTTGTCAAACCGGCACTCAAACAAGGTTTGGCTCCTGGGGGTGGCGTTCCTCGGTTTCCAGCCGAATTGCAGAAAAAACGGTTTACCTCGGTTCAGAAGGCGTCTGCGAATACCATCTCTCGGATAATAAAAAGAAAATCATCGCCAAGGCTCCCGAGGAACTGGATAAAGTGCTGCACCTGGTGGAAACACTGCCTATTGTCCGCCTGCGGCGGCAGATGGGCTCCAATTCCGAATATAATCCCAAATGCAACCTCTATATATCAACCGCGGACCTGAAAAATTACCGTCTGGCCTATATGTGGGGACATACTATGGGGCCGGTGACTAAAACCCCGGGTCCGGAGTTCACCCTTATTCATATCCCCGAGGAACACCAGATCCGCCAGCAGGTCCTGATGCTGCCCGATCATAATATTACCCTTGTCCTCGGTTCCGACTACATGGGCGAGGACAAAAAAGGCTTTCTGCGGAATGGGATGCATGCCGCCGGTGCCCTGGGAATGCTCGGTCTCCATGCCGGTACTAAGGTAGTTATTATTCGTGATGCCAAAAGCGGCAAATTAAAAAGATACGGTGTCTTTCTGTTCGGCCTTTCGGCCACGGGAAAAAGCACCTGGTCCTGTCATCAGCTCGGGCTCGATTGGTCAAAAGGGGAACGAACCCTGGTTTGCCAGGATGATATCTGCTTTTTGAAAAATGATGGTTCGGCCTACGGTTCTGAGTTCAATTATTTTGTTAAGACCGATGTCGATGCCAGACTGCAGGAATCAATGTATAACGCTCTGGTGCATAAAAGCGCCCTGTACGAAAACGTCATGATCGACGCCGACGGCAAACCCGATTTCCTCGATGAAAACCTGTGCGGTAACGGTCGGGCCGTCATCATGCGCAAACAACTAAAGATAAAACGCGGTCACTGGCCCTTTGCCTTGAAAGATATCTGGTATCCATCATTAAATCTGCCGCCGATTGAGGAATTGGATGGATTGGTTTTTGCCTTTATTACCCGGCGGAACACCATTATGACCTTCGCCCAACGGCTGTCACCAATCCAGGCCGCTTTGGCTTACCTGTGGGGTGAATCCAGTCATAGTTATGCCTCCAATCCGGCCAAAGCCGGTGAGTCGGTTCGCACTGTGGGCACCGATCCCTTTATTGTCGGTTCCCGGGCCCAGAAGGTCAATATGTTTTATAAGATCATAATGGAACTGGCCTCCAATTATCCTGACAAAGTTGCTTTTTACCAGTATAACACCGGGGGCATGGGAGAAATAATTGAAATACAGCCCGATGGCGGCAAAAAGATGGTCCGCAAGACGGAACGGGTGCCCATCGATACAATGGCCGCTATTCAGCGCGGCGATCTGCGGGGAACCAATAAATACCGCGAGAGCCTTTTCGGTACTGAGGTCATCAACTCGGCCGAGGGCGTCGACCTGAGCAAATTCAATCCCGAGCATTATTATTCTCAGGATCAAATCAACGATTATCTTCGTGATCTGACCGATGGGCGGCGGAAATTTACCGAAAAGGTCGCCGAGGAAGGATTACTGCCCGAAATTATCAGTGCCGCCGAGGAATCATATCGGATTGCCCCGGAAAAAGAGACCAAAGTCTATATGTCACCGGTTAAGAAAACCGCCACGCCGCCTCCGGCCCAAAAACCCGAAGGCAAGCTAACCGATTGGAAACCCAATTCCAGGTTGGTTCGTGACCGTGGCTGGCGTTACGGATGATAACCCGGCGAACTTTTTTCGATTTTACCTGTTTAATTATCTGATTGGTGATTTTATATTTTTTGGGGGTAAATTGACAATGCCGACATACCAATACAAATGCACCGAATGCGGACATGAATTCGAAGAGTTCCAGGCGATTACGGATGATCCCGTGACGGTTTGTCCGGAATGCGGAGGTTATACGGAAAGAATTATCACCGGCGGCGCTGGCTTTCTTCTCAAAGGAGCCGGTTTCTACTCGACCGATTACCGCTCCGAATCATATAAGAAAGCTTCTGAAAAAGAAAAGGGGCCGGTGGTTAAACCGTCCAATACCGCTTCGACATCCTCTCCTTCCGTAACTAAAAAGGATGACTGATAATTCGATTGATAAATGGACCGCTCTCAAAGATATGTTTGGGGAGCGGCTTATTCTCGATACCGATAATTATCCCGATTATTTCCGAGATGCTTCCGAAATAAAGGTCCGCGCATCGGCCATAGCTTTTCCGGACAGCGAGTCGGAAATTATAGCTATCATCAATTTCTGTCGCGATAAAAATATCCCGATTGTCTTCCGCGGAGCCGGCACCGGTTATACCGGAGGGGCCGTTCCGGTCCATTCCGGCCTGGTGCTGTCGCTGGAAAATTTGAAAAAGCTGGAAATTCTGCCCGATTATAAAATCGCTCTCTGCGGTCCCGGAGTGGTAACCATTGAATTGATGAAGGCGGCGGCCGGATTTGGATTATATTACCCGCCCGATCCGGCCAGCTATGAGGAATCGACTCTGGGTGGCAATGTGGCCGAATGCGCCGGCGGATTACACTGTAAAAAATACGGCGTCACCAAGGACTATGTTATTGGTCTCAGGGCAGTTATTGCCGATGGCGCGGTTCTCACAACCGGTTTTTACTCAAAGGGCGACCTGTTCGATCTCACCGGCATCATGATCGGTTCCGAAGGACTTTTGGCGGCCATTACCGAAATTGCCGTCAGCCTTATCGACCAACCCGAAACCGGTCCGACCATTCTGGCCGCCTTTACCGATCCGGCCGATGCGGCCCGTACCGTGGCCGAAATCACTCGCCGGGGGATTATCCCGGCTGTAATGGAGTTTATGGATGGCGATGCCATAGCTTGTTCCATGGCCTATGAAAAAACCATTGCCATCAATAAAGTCGGAGCTGTGCTTCTTTTCGAAACCTCAGGAAATAAACGCCTGGCGGAGGCTGATAATATTGAGTCTATCTGCCGTGAAAATAATATTCTTTACCTGAATCGCGAAAACGATCCGGCCCAAACCGAGCGCCTTTGGCGAATCAGGCGTAATATCTCCAAAGCTGTCAAGGAATCGGCCCGGCATAAAATCGCCGAGGATGTTTGTGTCCCGCCCTCACGTCTCTCGGAACTGGTGGCTTTCGTCGCCGGTCTGAGCCGGGAATATCCCATCCGAACCAATGCCTATGGCCATGCCGGCGACGGTAATTTGCATGTTAACTTTTTGACCTCTTCTGATGATCCTGACGTAATGGAGATGATTGATCGGGCGGTTTTAAGCCTTTTCGAAAAAACCCTGGAACTCGGCGGCACCCTGACCGGCGAGCATGGAATCGGCCTGACAAAAAAGGATTTTTTTCATCTGGAATTCGACCGGGCCACTATTGACCATATGAAAAGTATCAAAGAGGCATTCGATCCGGCCGGTCTGTATAATCCCGGCAAAATGTTCAAATAGAATACGGCCGCTTTAGCGACAGCAATGCCGATAGATTCCGTACATTATTCGTAAAAAACTCCCCAATTTTGATAAATACACCGGACATACTCTTGACAAACAAAAAAGAATGGATTAAAATAGAAGCCTATTTTTGCTTATGAGATATATGGCGCGGCAAACATTCATTTCTATCTTCAATAAATAAACAAAGGAGTCTATTATATGGCCACTTTACAGAACAAGCTCGCGAAGATGATTCCGGTTCTTCGTGATGATCTTAAGGATCTGGCTCAAAAGGTCGGCGACAAGAAAATCTCCGACGTCACCGTGGCGCAGGCCTACGGCGGTATGCGCGGCGTGAAAGCCATGATTTGCGACACCTCGGTGGTTTATCCCGATAAGGGATTGATTATCCGTGGTATCCCCATTATGGACCTGCGCGACAAATTACCCGAGGAAATTTTTTACCTGCTTTGTACCGGCGAACTTCCGGCCAAGGCGGATCTGACCGCCCTGCAGAAGGAACTCGCGGCCCGTTCGGCCGTCCCCAAATACGTCTGGAGTGTCCTTGAAGCGATGCCTAAGGATTCTCATCCTATGGCCATGCTGAATACCGGTATTCTGGTTATGCAGAAAGAATCTGAATTCGTTAAGGAATATAACAAGGGTATGGCCAAGAACGAATACTGGAAACCGACCATGGAAGATGCTCTCAATCTTTTGGCCAAGTTACCCGGAATCGCCGCCGGTGTTTACCGTCTGCGTTTCAAAAAAGGTAACCGGATTGCCTACAAGAAGGACCTCGACTGGGGCGCCAATTACGCCCGAATGCTCGGCATCAAGGATAAAACCGGCGTCTTCACCAAACTGATCCGTCTTTATCTGACCCTTCATTGCGATCATGAAGGCGGCAACGTCAGCGCCAATACCTGCCATACCGTCGGTTCGGCCCTATCTGATTCCTACTATGCCGTTTCCGCAGGTCTCAATGGTCTGGCAGGCCCCCTCCACGGTCTGGCCAATCAGGAATGTCTCAATTGGGTTCTTGACACCATGAAGAAATTCAAAGGCGCTCCGACCGAGGAACAGATCGAGAAATACGCCTGGGAAACTCTCAATAGCGGAAAAGTTATACCCGGCTACGGTCATGCCGTTCTGCGCGTTACCGATCCCAGATTCAGCGCCTTCCTCGCCTTCGGCAAGGAATATTTACCCGACAGCCCGGTCTTTCAGACGGTCGCCCGGGTGTACGATGTCGTTCCAGAAGTTCTCAAGAAACACGGCAAGGCCAAGAATCCGTGGCCGAATGTTGATGCCGGATCCGGTTCCCTCCTGTACCATTTCGGTTTGACCGAGTTCCCGTACTATACGGTCCTCTTCTCGGTTTCCCGTGCCATGGGTATGCTTTCCCAGTTGATTATCAACCGGGCCATGGGTACCCCCATCACCCGTCCGAAATCAGTCAGTACCGAATGGGTCAAGGAAAATGTCAAATAAACGAGATTTGCTTTGATAAAAAATACGGCGGCTCAAACCGCCGTTTTTTTTTGGATTCGATTTTACTCGCGAAAGGTCACCCGGAATTCCACCCCTCCCCCGTCCGGATTTAAAATTTCAATCGTCGCTCCGGCCTCTTCGACAATCTGATGGACAATCGACAAACCCAGACCGGTTCCATTCCTGCGGGTGGTGAAATATGGAGCAAAGATTTTTTTCCTCATATTATCGGGGATGCCGGGACCGGTATCCCGAACCGAAAGAACAGCCCGGCCACCCTTATTTTTCAATGCAATCACGACCTTACCGCCTTTTTTTTCGCAAGCCTGCACAGCATTGTTGATTAAATTGATCAACATCTGCTTTAACCGATCTTCCGCAATAGAGCCTGTAACCCCCGGTTCGATTTCTATTGCCATAATGATATCATCGCGCTGATTCGCCAGAGCCGCCAGGCGCGCCGCATCTTCAACTACCCGGCTGATATCAATCTTCCCGGCCGCCTGTCTCCTCTCCCGTGCCAGCGCCAGAAAGCGGGTGACAATCTCATTCAGGCGTCCCGCCTCGGCTTTGATCTGGGTAGCAAAATTGCGGAATTCGACAGCATTTTCTTTTGGTTCGAATTCTCCGAGCAGACGCTGGGCCGCAATTGATATGGCGTTAAGCGGATTTCTGATCTCATGAGCTACCCCGGCCGCCAGATCCCCCAGTTCCGTCAATCGCTCCCGTCGCTGAGAGGATTCCTCCAGTTCCTTTATTTTTGAATAATCATATACAACCGCCACCACGTCGGCCGGTTCATTTCGATGATCAAATAAACGCCCGGCGTTGATCAGGAGATATTTGATACCGCCGGAATAAGTATAGATCACCTCGAATTCCCCGGGCCCCGCCTGGCCCGAAAGGACTTTCTGAAAATCGGGAATATTTCCGAAAATGAAATCTTTCCAGGCCCGGCCGGAAATGTTATCCTCTTTAATATCAAAAATATTCAGTAGTTGACGATTGGCCATCTCGATTGTCCCGTCGCGATGAACTGCAATAATACCCGCATTAATACTGTCGAAAACTTTTTCGGAAAGCGATTTCATATGTTGAAAAGATCGATCCAGATAAATCCGTTTCTGTTTGCCGCTCAAATACATGACTATCAACACCAGAACCGCGAACAAAACCAGACTGAGGACAATCATCTGGCGGTCGTAACCGGCGGCGATATCATAATATTTCTCCAATGAGATCGCCAAACGGAATAACCCTTCTGGATATTCCACTGAGGAAAATCTTTTGACCAGTTCCAGAATTCTCTTATCATCGAATACCTGTTCACGCGAGAGCACTGTATCGGCCTGGATGGCCTCTTTAAGAAACGAGTCTTTTTCGATTTTGAGAATTGGCTGCAATTTCCGCGATGAAAAAATAATGCCGTCTTCCGATTGGAAAATAATGTACTCCACACCTACTTCCCGGGCGATTTTCTGAATCAGATAGCCAATTCCGACATTTTCCTTGGCCTGTGAGTAAAAAAGAGCATCGGAAACCATGGCAATTATATACTTCCGGTCAGAGGACTTGGTCAGATAATAAAGCGAGATATCACCAGGCAGATCCCCTCCGAGAATCTGAAAACTACTGCGGCTCGATGAGTCGGCCAGAAGAGCCTCAATCTCGGGAACCACCACCCCGTAAATATCCGTCAGTTCGACAAAGACTCCCCGGGCGCCGGAGGCTTTTAAATTCATACTGCTGTCGAAAACCAGGATGGCATCAATTCCGTAATCAGCCGCAAAATCGGCCAATTCCGGTGAGGTGGCCTTGAGTTTACCATCCTCTTCGAGAAACGCGGACAGATCCGAAAATTTCTCCTGCACCAGCAAATCAAAAAAAGAACCGGCCTTGATGGCGTTATCAGCCGAAAGAATCAGGCTTTCCAGCAGGGCCGAACCCTGTTGCCGGATAAGTTGAAGATTGTCCCGGCGGCTCTTTTCGATTCCCATATAGGTGAGGCCAAACAGCAGAATTGCAAACAGCGCCACTATCGGCAGGACGATTTTTGTTCTTATCGAACCCGCCGGAGTATTTGAATTCATAACCGGCATGGGATCAAATTAGGATTTTTTTTGAAAGCGGGTCAATGATTTATTTCTTATCAGGAAACCGTTTGGGAGGCGGTTGATTTCGAGGTCTCCGTATTTTCTTCATCCAGCCGGCCGATCGGAATTCTTATCTCAAAAACCGCCTGCGAATCATCACTGGTATGAAAGGATATCTCACCGCGATGAAATTCCACAATCCTCTTACAGGCGATCAGACCCAGTCCGGTTCCTTCCCGACGGGTACTGAACCGTTTGACGAACAAGCCGGGAATATAATCTTCCTTGATTCCCGGCCCGCCATCGGCCACCTTTATTATAGCGTTTTCCCGGGAATCATCAATCGATGTACTAACCACTATCCAGCGGTCGTCTTCAATATTTTCCATGGCTTCGGCGGCATTGGTGATAAGATTGGCCAGAAGTCTCTGGATCTGGGCGATATCTATCTCCACCAACGGCAGACTGTCGGACAGGTTGGTGGTTATAATAGTATTATCAAACTTGTTCTGGGGTTTAAGAAAAGCGATCAGGTTTTCCACCAACTGGTTCAAATCGCTTTTTTCGAAACCGCTCTGCTCATCGCTGAAACGGGTCAAACCATCGGTGAAATTGGATATCTTCTCCACTGTTTCACGCATGATTTTCAATTTCTGCGACACTTTATCCATATCGTTCTTGGCCATTATCATCGGGACAAGCTCCAGATTGCCCTGCAGAATGGCCAGGTAATTATTGATTTCATGCGCGATATCGCGGGCCATTTTCCCCCGCGAGGCAATTCGATCCAGCTTTAAAATCATTTCCTGGTAATTTCGACTTTCGGAAATGTTTTTGACAAAATACAGCATCGCGATCGGCCTGCCGCCGTCCGGGCCGAGAGTCGTATGAACGATTACGGCCGGAAATTTAAATCCGTTCTTCCGACGGCAGATAATTTCCTGTACTTCCTGATTCTCACGATCAAAACCGGTCTCCGAACCATCTCTGGCCATTTGAATAAGATTGGTGATTTTCTTCCCTGTCATATCGCTGGCATTGTATCCGAAATCACGGGCCGCCGCCTGGTTATAAATAATTACCTGATCCTCCAGATCGGTGACAATAATGGCATCGGGCGAATAATCCACCAGTGTCGTCAGAATCGATTCCGACTCTATGAGAGATTTGTTGGTCTTAATCAATTCCCGATTGGCCTTATCCAGTTCCCGCCTTTTATCATTGAGTTTCTGAGACATCTCGTTAAAAGCGCAAATTAATCCACGAATCTTTCTATCCCCCGTTTCAACCACCCGGAATTCCTGTCCGGCCGCAACCTTTTCTATGCCCTCAAGAAGCAGGTTGATTGGCTTTTTTATCTCCCGGAAGATAAGATTAATAATCAAAAGAGAAATCAGGGCCGAAATTAAAAACAGCAATAATAGAATATAACCATGACTTCCAATACTTTTCTGTATCATGATATTGGGGACCGTCATGGTCAAAGCATAATTTTCACTTCCATTTTGAGGCCGGAAAACATAGGTCAGATACCGCCCGTCATCCGTGACGGATACGATATATTGCTTACCCGAGGCATGCAATAATTTCAGGACTTCCCCAAGGGGATTTTTCACATCATCAGTAAAAATCTGCTTGTGCTCGGTGATTCCGTAATTGATCAGCCGGGCCCGCCCGGTCAGGGTATCCATATAAACAAGACTGACACTGGTCGGCAGTTCGCCCTGAGCCACCAGATTATTTATTTCGGATATCAATGATGAATCAGGATTCAATAAATCTGTTTCGATCTCCAGGCGAAGATATGCCTGATTGGCCAAAGCCTCCAGAATCTGCCCGAGATTGATATGGGCCCGGGAATACGAATCTTCATCTTTTGAAAAATAGAAAATTAAGGCCAAAGCCGAAAAGATGAAGACTATCTGGATGAATATCAAGGTGGAAATGCGATTCAGCAAACTGCTACCCTCAGACTTGACCTGTAAATGAACGCCTGTTTTCACTCCAACATATACCCTATCGGCAGATGTGGCTGTTTTGATTAGATGATGTAATGGGATCTAAAAATTTTAGGGAGTGGTGGAGGGGGGATGCCCGACTCTAACGTCAGGTGGCTGGTTGGACCAGCACACACCACTCCCTAATTCTCTAACAACTCATTAACGAATTATGTTCAATTCTGAAGGCTAATTTAGCAACTGGTATGCCGTAACAGAAAAAAATCGGGCCTGCAACATTATTACTGAAATTATTTTAATGCGTTGCCCTGCAAAGAATTAATTGACAAAGACCGAGATCAACAGGAAAAGATAAATTAAAAAAACTCATAATATGCAGGCGATTACATATTGTATGCATTATGATATAAATACTACGCCCCACCAAAAAAGACCGCTAAATAGCGGTCTTTTCGATTTCACATTCAATGCCTGATTGTCTGGCTCTAATCCCCCAGTTCCTCAAGATATTTCTCGGCCGCCACTGCCGCAGTGGTACCGTCTCCAACGGCATTGGTAATCTGGCGGACCAACTGCGAACGAACATCACCGCAGGCAAATACCCCTTTAATAGAAGTCTCCATTCTTTCATTGGTCATGATATAACCGCCGGCATCCTTTTTAAGCGGCTCGCGGGTCAGATTGGAATTGGGAACGAAACCGATGAAGACGAAAATGGCCCCGACTTCAAGCTCGGAGATTTCTCCGGTTTCAACATTTTTTAATGTCAGCGAGCGCACCTTATCATCGCCATTAATTTTTTCCACAACCGAATTCCAGATAAAATCCATCTTGGGATTCTTAAAGGCCCGATCCCGGATAATCCTGGCCGCCCTGAGTTGATCGCGACGATGGATGATAATGACCTTTCGTCCGAACTTGGTTAAAAACATCCCCTCCTCGACGGCCGCGTCGCCGCCACCGACCACCGCAATAATCTCATCCTTAAAAAAGGCTCCGTCGCAGATAGCGCAATAGGATACCCCCCGACCGCTGAATTCCTTTTCCCCGGGGATATTGAGTTTATTGGGGGATCCCCCGGTCGAGATAATCACCGTTTTCCCCCGGTAAATACTGCCGGATGCTGTCGCCACCAGTCGATCATTTCCTTCGGTCGAAATTTCCGTCACCTCATCCGAGATTATTTCCAGTCCGAATTTTTTGGCATGTTCGGTCATTTTCATTGAGAGATCGGGACCGGAGATCGATTCAAAACCGGGGTAATCCTCCACCTCATGAGTGTTGGCAATCTGCCCGCCCGGCATATATTTTTCGATCAGGATTGTCTTCCGGTTGGCCCTGGCACCATACAATCCGGCCGTCAGACCGCCCGGCCCACCCCCAACAATAATTATTTCATAATTTTTTTCGGCCATGTCAATTCCCCATATATTTTTTTAAACCCTCTTCGAATCCTGTCAATTGATTACCAAATAGTTCATACAGCCGACGGTTATCGCAGATATTTCCCATTTCAAGCATTCGCAGCTGATCAATCGTAATCGGAGCCGGTTTTAATACCTTTTCCAAAACCGCCGCCATCAATTTCATCAATCTCATGGGCAAATATATATTACGCTTCTTCGTATTCAATAACTTTTTAAGGATTGATAATATTTCCCGATATTCCAAAATCTCCGGGCCGCCGATTTCGATAGTTTCTCCGGAAAATTTCGATATTTTTCCGGCGGCAACCATTATCGTGGTCAAATCGTCAATATATACCGGTTGGATCCTGTAATAACCATCCCCTATAACGGGTACAAGCGGAGATTTGCGGATTGATTTTATCAGGGTATTGATAAAACCGTCACCCTCACCGAAAATAACCGATGGACGGAAGATGGTGTATTCAAGATCCGAATTCCGTATCGATTCCTCTGCCGCCCATTTACTCTGATAATATTTGGAAATAGTCGTTGATGATGTCCCCGCCGCTGAAAGATAAATAATTTTTTTGGTACCGTTGACCCGGGCCGCCGCGGCCACATTGCTCGTTCCGCCCGCTACCGTCCTTTCGAAAGTCAATTGCCTGGTTTCCGCGATAATTCCGACCAGATGATAAATGATATCAACTTTTTCAAAAGCCGCCATCAAGGAATCGAGATCATGCACATCAGCCCGGCAGTATTCGATTTTTTTATCCTCTTCTGATGTTCCTTCTCTCCGATGCACCAGCAACCTTAACTCATGTCCGGTTTGACGCAAAGCTGCCACAAGATGCCGCCCCACGAAGCCTGTGGCCCCGGTGATCGCAATTCTCACCAGTCGACTCCCCGTTGAGCCAGTATTCCCTTTTTAAAGGGATGCTTGATTTCTTTCATTTCCGTGACCAGATCGGCCTGATCGACCAACCATTCGGTCGCCCCGCGGCCGGTAATAACCAGATGAAGTTTCTCGGGACGGGCTCCCACCAGTTCCTTAAGTTCATCGAGTGAAATAAGTCCCAGCGTAATAGCCACATTTAATTCATCTATTATGATTAATTGATATTGGTTCGATCTAATTTTCTCCAGGGCCAGTTCAAAGGCGGCCCGGGCGGCCTTGCGATGTTCCTCGATCGGTTTCTTGTCATCGATAATACCGACAAAACCTTCGCCCATCACATGCAGTTCTACGTTGGGGATCAATCGTTTGATTCCCTCCAGCTCGCCGTACTTCCAGCTTCCCTTGACAAACTGGATGATACATACTTTCCAGTCATAGCCCACTGCCCTGACCGTCATTCCCAGAGCCGCCGTAGTTTTGCCCTTTCCATCCCCGGTATAGACAATCAGCAGTCCCCGGGATTTATCATCGTTCTGCTTATCGGTCATCGGCTTTTTCATCATCCTGTCATTTAATTCCGCAATCTGTCCGCCAGTATCTGAACAGGGTGAACGACTCGGGAGTTCCCGTCAAGTTCCGCCCTGATTTTCATCTGGCAGGAGGGACAGGAGGTCATGATATAATCAGCCTGCAACCGCTCATAATCGTCTTTTTTCTTCCGGAACATTTTTTTCGATTCCCTGTAATGAACATAACCATACGATCCCGACTGCGTGCAGCATCGGTCGCCGTAAAGAGGATGGACGATCTCCACGCCGGCCAATTTGCCTATTAGCCTTTCCGGCTCCCGATGCAGGCCGGCCGCCCGAAGATGACATGGATTATGATATGTGACCCGAATATCCGGCCCCGAATTAAATATGGAAAAATCTATTCCCCGGCTGTTCAGGTACTGGCTGATATCGAAACATCTCGCCGCCAGATGCAATGCCGCTTCCCGGTCGGGATCATTATCATTGAATAATTTTCCGTACTCCTTCAATCTCTGAAGGCATGAGGCACAGCCGGTGATAATGCGGTCGAACCGGTTCAGACGGTCGATATTGAACCGGGCTTTTTTTATCAGGCTGTCACGGTGGCCATACACCTCCTGCGGCAAACCGCAGCACTTCTGCTCCGGTATTGCCAGATCGATTCCCAATCGGTCGAAAACCCTGAAAAGAGCCTCGCCGAATTCCGACTTCAGCAGATTGTCGGCACAGCCATGAAACAACCCCAGCTTCCCGGAATCGGCCCGTCGATCGGCGAAACGTTTTCTCAGCGGAATTCCGGCGACGGCAGGAAATTCAATTGATTTATCAATACCGGTAAACGGCCGGGCCATAAAGGATACTGCCGCCTTACCCGGACCGCTGTTTATAATCGGTTCCGCCAGTTTGCCCATCCTTAGCGACAGATTCAACAATGTTTCATTGTCGGTCCAAGTCACAACCGCCCTTGATAACCGCGATGGCTTTTTGGCCCGGTAGGCCATAATTTCGGAGGCGATATCAACTCCGGCCGGGCAAACTATAGTGCAGTTTTTGCAGTTGAGGCAAAAGGAAAGATATTTGTCGAGATTTTTTCTCGATTCCCCGGACTGATGCAAAATCCTCAACCAGCCCCGTGGAGAGTAATCTTCGCGGCGGAAAAGATCATAAGCCGGACAATAGCCGTTGCACTTACCGCAGGCGGCGCAGTAGAGCTTAATCTTATCGAAATCGATATTATCGGTAAAGGGTCGCTCGCCGAGCATCACTCCCGGTGAAAGAATACCCTCCGGATCCAGAATTTTTTTAATCTCCCTGAAAATTTCGTAAATCCTATCGCCATACAATCGGCGAAGCACTCCCGCGCGCAAGCGGCCATCGGCATGCTCGGCCGTGGTCGAACCGCCCAGTTCGATAACTTTATCGTACACCTGTTCATAAATCAGCCCGGCCAGCTTGAAATCATCGGGATCATTGAGATCGAATAGCGGCCTCAGGTGCAGATTACCATCTCCAATATGTCCGAAAATTCCAAATATCCGGTTGTGTTTTGAAAACAGGCCGGTCACATATTCAATGAACAGGGGAATATGTTCCGGAGGCAGCGAGACATCCTCCACAAGCGAAATCGGACGCCGGGTCGGATGGTGACGGTACAGAGTCGGGACAATGGCCTTGCGAACCCGCCAGAGAGCCGCGGCCGCTTCCGGATCGGATGCGAATTCCACCGGCCCGGCCAGATCAATGGCCGAAACCAACTCAAGGAATTTTGCCCGTTTTTCTTCCAGATTGTCATCGAACTCCACCAGTAGCATGGCTGCCGCCGATTCCGGTATTCCGAACCGATCCCTCCCGATCAGATTAAGTGTCGCCCCATCGACAATCTCCAACCCGGCTGGTTCTGCCGCAAGAATATCCGGAACGGCCCGCCCGGCCTCAACCAGTGATTTGAAATACAAACGGGCTGTTAACCGCTTATCGGCCAGCGGCAATAATCTCAGCCGGGCCGACAGTATTATAGCCAGGGTTCCTTCGGAACCGACCAGCAGGGCCGGGAGATTAAAAATACCCCGTTCGATATCTTTGACAACTTGAAATAAATTGTAGCCGGCCGAGTTTTTTTTAACTCGCGGCCAATTCTGCCTGATTATATCCCGGTTCTTGTCAAGAAGATCATACACCCGGCCGTATTCTCCATGATTTCCAATAAATCCGGAGAACTCCGGGCCGTTAATCTTGAGTTTTTTAAGGTTTAGCAATTTGCCGGAGGCATTAATTATCTCAATCTCTTCCACGAAATCCGAGGTCAATCCATATTTTATCGATCTGGGACCCGATGAATTATTGGCCAGCATACCGCCGATCTGGCAGGAATCGCCTGAGGAAGGATCAGGCGGGAAAAAAAGTCGGGATTCTTTTAAAATCTGATTTAGATCATCATATATTATTCCCACTTGTGTGTGAACTGTCTTACTCGCGGTATCGATCTTCAGAATATCCCTGTAGCCGGAGAAATCAAGAATAATCCCCGACCCGACTGCTCCCCCGGTTAATCCGGTACCGCCTCCCCGGCAGGTAACCGAAAGACCGCTCGCCGGGGCATCGGTAAGAACCTTTTGTACAGCCTCAGCTGAATCGACCAATCTTACGCGATCAGGCGTAATGGCATACAATGAGCCATCGGAAGCATAAGCCGTCAAAGTTGCTTTATTTTTCAGATATCCATTATATTCCATAGACCATTACTTCCGATGGTTTTGCCCATAAATACGTCGCCCTGCGACAGTATAATATATCTATTTTGGCCGTGCGGTCAAACCATTATGAATCTCAACAACAACGATTTCTGTTTTGTGAAAATAATAACAATATACTGTTGACATTGGTCACTCTTGCTTCTATTTTTTCGTTGGTGGATTATTTTCCAAGGTCGCTTTTTTTAAAAATCTGAAGCGATTCAAAACGGTATACTATGAGGTATCCAAAATGCAGTTTACCAGAGCCGAAGGATACGGATTACTGGGTGTAATTTATCTGGCCAATCAGGATCAGGACCAGGTCATTCCTCTATCCGAAATTGCCACGGCCGAGGATGTCCCGGAGAAATTTCTGGCCAAAATCTTCCAGAATTTGACCAAAACCGGGATTGTCCGCTCTCACCGCGGTGTCAAGGGCGGATTTTCGCTAAACCGGTCTCCCGATGAAATCACTGTTCGGGCAGTGGTCGAGGCCATCCAGGGCCCATATCATATCATCAGGTGTTTGAACGATAACGATAATGATTGCTGCCAGAAAACGGAAAATTGCCCGCTTCGCGATGTCCTTGCGGAAGCTGAAGAAAAACTATTGGGTGTTTTCAGCAGTTATACCATTGCGGATCTTCAGAACTGGAAATCGAAGGTCAGATCGCGCAAATCCTGAAATGAGATAACCCACAAAAGTGGCTTGCCCGACCGACTTTTTTTCGTATAATAGGTAATTATTTTTAACCATGGGTCAGGAGTATTGATATGCCGGTAAAGCCGGATCACTGGATTAAGGAAATGGCTCTTAAGCACGATATGATCAAGCCGTTTTCGGCCAAACAAATAAAAAAAGGCGTAAGCTACGGATTGTCATCTTATGGGTATGATATTCGCGTCGCCGATGAATTCAAAATATTCACCAATGTTAATTCCTCCATCATTGATCCCAAGAATTTTGCCACCAATTCTTTCATTGACGTCAAAGCCAGATATGTCCTCGTTCCGCCCAACTCCTTTGCTCTGGCCCGAACCGTGGAATATTTTAAAATCCCGCGCGATGTCATTACCATCTGTCTCGGCAAATCGACCTATGCTCGCTGCGGAATTATTGTCAATGTTACCCCTTTTGAACCGGAATGGGAAGGCTTCGCGACCCTGGAAATTTCCAACACCACTCCCCTCCCGGCCAAAATTTATGCCAATGAAGGCATCGCTCAGATTCTTTTCCTGGGTGCCGATGAGATTTGTGATGTTTCCTATCGGGACAAGAAAGGAAAATATCAGGGGCAAAGGGGGATCACTTTACCGCGAACCGTAAAAAAATAATCATTTGGTCTTTATAAATTGGCGAAAGGTTATATAAATGGATAAGAAGAAAAAAATGGTGACGATTGATGGCAACTCGGCGGCCGCTTATGTGGCTCACGCCTTAAGTGAAGTCATCGCCATCTATCCAATCACTCCGTCATCAGGTATGGGTGAAATCGCCGACGAGAAATCAGCGCGCGGAGAAACCAATATCTGGGGGACGATTCCCGATGTGGTTGAGATGCAGTCCGAGGGCGGTGCCTCGGGCGCCATTCACGGTGCCTGCACCACCGGGGCCCTGACCACGACCTTCACAGCTTCACAGGGTTTACTGCTCATGCTTCCCAATATGTTCAAGATTGCCGGCGAGATGACCCCCACGGTATTTCATGTCTCGGCCCGTTCGGTGGCCACTCATGCTCTCTCCATCTTCGGCGATCATTCCGACGTTATGGCCGCCCGCTCCACCGGATTCGGCCTGATGGCTTCCGGATCTATCCAGGAAGTGATGGACCTGGCCGCCATAACTCACGCCGCCTCCATTGAAAGCCGGATTCCGTTCGTCCATTTCTTCGATGGCTTCCGGACCTCACACGAGGAACAAAAGGTGGAACATGTCCCCTTTGACGTATTCCGAGAAATGATGGATGACAAATCAATCGAGGCTCTTCGGGCCCGTTCCCTCAGTCCGGATCATCCAACCCTTAAGGGTTCATCGCAAAACCCGGATGTTTTCTTCCAGGCCCGCGAAACCGTAAATAAATACTATATCAAGGCCCCCGGAATCGTTCAGAAATGTATGGATCGTTATGGATCTTTAACTGGCCGCCAGTATAAACTTTTCGACTATATCGGCGATCCAAAGGCCGATCGGGTTGTCGTCATGATGGGTTCAGGCGCGGAAACCATGCATGAGTTGATCGATTACCTGACGGCTCAGGGCGAAAAAGTCGGGTTGATTAAGGTCCGCCTGTACCGCCCATTTTCCGCCGAAGCCTTTCTCATGGCCATTCCCAAAACGGCCAGTAAAATTGCGGTCCTGGATCGAACCAAGGAACCCGGATCCACCGGGGAACCGCTTTATATCGACATTCAGACGGTTATCAGCGAGGCCATGAAATCCGGCAAAAAACCGTTTGACAATTATCCTGTTATTGTCGGCGGACGTTACGGGCTTAGTTCCAAGGAATTCAATCCGCCCATGGCCAAAGCGGTCCTGGATAATCTGAAACTCAATACCCCCAAAAACCATTTCACGGTTGGAATTGTTGACGATGTCACCAATACCAGTCTCGATGTTGACTACACTTTCAATATCGAAGGTAAAGATGTTTTCCGGGGGTTGTTCTATGGTTTGGGCGCCGATGGTACCGTTGGAGCCAATAAGAACTCGATCAAAATTATTGGCGAGAACACCGATAATTTCGCCCAGGGATATTTTGTCTATGATTCGAAAAAGGCCGGAGCGATAACCGTTTCTCACCTGCGTTTCGGAAAGAAACCGATTCGCAGCCCCTATTTGATCTCATCGGCCAAGTTTGTCGCTTGTCACAATTTCTCTTTCCTGGAAAAATACGACATGCTCTCACCTATTGTCGAAGGCGGCACTTTCCTGCTTAACAGCCCTTTTGGCCCCGATGAAGTCTGGGATAATATGCCGATCGAAGTACAACAGCAGATTATCGACAAGAAACTCAAATTCTTCGTGATCGACGGGATCGCCTTGGCCAAGAAACTTGGGCTCGGAGCCCGTATCAACATGATCATGCAGACCGCCTTTTTTGTCATCAGTGATATTCTTCCGAAAGACGATGCCATAGCGGCTATCAAAGATGCTATCCTTAAAACCTATGGCAAAAAAGGTGAGAAAGTCGTCAAGATGAACTATGCCGCGGTCGATACCGCCCTGGAAAATATCCATCAGGTTAAGTATCCCTCTCAAGCGACCAGTAAACTCAAGAAACCGCCGATTGTCCCGCGATATGCCCCGGAATTCGTGCAGTACGTTACGGCCAATATTATTTCCGGCAAGGGTGACAGTCTTCCGGTATCGGCCATGCCTGATGACGGGACTTTTCTACTTGGGACAACTCAGTATGAAAAACGTAATATCGCCGTCGAAATTCCCGTTTGGGATGAAAACGCCTGTATCCAGTGCGGTATTTGTTCCATTGTTTGTCCCCACGCCTCGATTCGCATGAAGGCTTATGATCCCGAGACACTGAAGGATGCCCCGGAAACTTTCAAATCAACCGATGGAATCGGGAAACAGTTCAAGGACAAGAAATTTACGCTTCAGATCGCTCCGGAAGACTGCACGGGGTGCGAACTGTGTGTCCATGCCTGCCCGGCTTTTGGCAAGGACAAAGACGGCAAAAAGACCGACCGCAAGGCCATCTACATGATGCCGCAGATTCCTTTGAGGGAACAGGAAGCCAAAAACTGGGATTTCTTCCTGTCTATTCCTGAAACGGATCCTTCCCTGTACAATATCGACACTACCAAAGGCAGCCAATTTGTCAAACCCTTATTCGAGTTTTCCGGCGCCTGCGCCGGATGCGGCGAAACTCCGTATATCAAACTTGTCAGCCAGTTGTTTGGTGATCGGGCCCTGATCGGCAATGCCACCGGTTGCTCGTCGATTTATGGCGGCAATCTGCCAACCACCCCCTACACCACTCGGGCCGACGGTCGCGGCCCGGCCTGGTCCAATTCGCTGTTTGAGGATAATGCTGAATTCGCTCTGGGGATGCGTCTGACAGTCGATAAAATGAATACCTTTGCGCTGGAATTGACCCGGAAATTATTCCCCGAGGATTTCAAGGCTATCGCCGAGGCGGATCAATCCACTCAGGCCGGAATCGAGGAACAGCGGATTCGGGTGGCGGCCCTGAAAGGTAAACTCAAGGGTAAAAAAGAGCCGGAAGCCAAAAAACTGCTCGATATCGCCGATTATATGGTGAAAAAATCAGTCTGGGCGTTCGGCGGTGATGGCTGGGCCTATGACATCGGCTACGGCGGCCTCGACCATGTTATGGCCTCCGGACGTGATGTCAACATCCTGGTTCTGGATACCGAGGTGTACTCCAACACCGGCGGCCAGATGTCGAAGGCGTCACCGATGGGCGCGGTGGCCAAATTTGCCGCGGCCGGTCGCCCCCTCCCGAAAAAGGACTTGGGGATGATGTTGATGGCGTACGGCAATGTCTATATCGCTCAGATTGCCATGGGAGCCAGCCACAATCAGGCGGTTAAGGCTATTTCCGAGGCCGGACGCTACAATGGTCCCTCGATCATCATCGCCTATTCGCACTGTATCGCTCATGGGTTCGATATGTCACGAGGGCTTGATGAGCAGAAAAAGGCTGTCGATTCCGGTCACTGGATTCTATATCGCTATAATCCGGCCTTGGCCAAAGAAGGCAAAAATCCGCTCCAACTTGACAGCAAGGCGCCGTCAATCTCCTATGCCGATTATGCCTATGGTGAAACCCGATTCAGAACCCTTAAGACCAGCATGCCTGAAAGAGCCGCCATGTTACTCAACCAGGCGCAGGCTGATGCTTATCGGAGATATAATTATTACAGGCAGTTATCTTCGATTGATTATCGCCATATTTACGAAAAAGCCGCCGAATAGGCTATTATATGCTAACATCAAGGGCAGGAAACACTTCCTGCCCTTTTTTGTTGATTCCGGCGAAAATATCCCATAACTTTATACATTGCATCAAATTATAAAGAAAACGGGAAAATTAATCTTTTAAAGGTTCCCGCCAATCTTCCGATACTTACAAAGAAAAGCCAAAAAAACCTTTAGGAGGATCTATGTTCAAAAAAATGATTCCGTTTCTGGTGCTTGTCTTGGCCGTTGTTGCGGTGGCTTCGGCCTTTGCCCAGACCGAAGATGAAATCATCGCCAGATATATTAAAAAGGCGGAGAAACAGCAGGAGAAAAGCTATCGTACCTACTTTGCGACCATCTCCGGCTCATACGGCAAACTCTCGGATAATACCGATTACAACCGGTTCCATACCTACGCCAATGGAAATATCAATCCGGGCGGACCTGTGGAAGGCATCTGGCGCTCCAAGCAGTTTGCGGCCAATATCGGGACTATGGCAACTAAGAGCTTGGCTGTTAATGTCGGATTCGCCTACTGGCTTAAAATGGGAGGCGAAGCGGTCGGGGATTTTGATTTCCAGATCTCCCCGTTGGGCACCCAGGAAGATTTCAACCTTGTATCCGAAATTTCTGTCTATGGCATAGCCGGTGGTGTGGATTACTATCTGATGAATCCGCCCAATGAAGAAGGACTGATAAAATCCTTGGGGATCCGTCTCGGCGGCAGCGTCGGCTATTACTGGACCAAATGGGAACTCTGGGAAGGAATGAGTTCCATAAACCTGAGTACCGGTTTTGAAGAAAGTAATATTGAGCCGTTGAAAGGCTCCACTCCCGGTTTTTCCGGCTGGGTCGGTTTCGATTATCCGACCGGACTCTGGGGCCTGGTGGTCGGTCTGGAAGCCGAATACCTTTATCTGAACTTCAGCACGGTCAAATCGTATAATTCGTTGGGAGAAGAATTATATGCCACATATTCGGAAAACCCTGATGACCGCGTTGAACTCGATTTCTCCGGACCCCGCGGTAAATTCCAGATCAAAAGGTTTTTCCGCTGGTAATTTTTTGCGGTTGACACCCGGATATTTTGGCGTAACTTGTCTGACCTGAAGTCAGACATCTAAGCGAAAGGAAAAGGCGTTGAAAAAAATCATTAACCTGACAATGGCATTCCTTCTGGTTTTATCATTAACCGTCACAGCCCAGGATTCTCAATTCCCGGCCAAGCTTCCTGCCGAACGGGCCGGGAAAATCGGAACACCGTCCGGACAAATTGCCTTTATTCGAAGTGATAATCTCTGGGTTATGGATTGGGATGGCAAAAACCAGATGGCGGTAGTCGATGCCCAGAATGCCGATGGTAAAATGTCATGGGCACCCGACGGAAAACGGATTGCCTTTACCCGCAAAGGATTGGTGGACCTTAAGGGACCCGATTTCCTTGGCGGTCAGCATCGGGTTTATGATATTTTTATTGCCTACCTGGATTCCGCCAAAGCCGGTAATCGCAACTGGTGGCGGCGGATTACCGATGATCTTGGCGGACGCTATCCCAACTGGAGAGCATCAGATGGGAAAATCGTCTTTACACAGGATATCAATGCTAAATTCGCCAATTCGGCTATGCCCAATTATCAAACAGCTGTTATCGATACTACCGGCGGCTCAATTAAGATACTGCGCTCCGATGTCGATAGTACTCAGTTGAATATTCTGATGCCGTCACTGGGTCCTAATAATCAATATGCGGCAGTCCTGTACAAGGGATTTCAGATGCTCGGGCTGGTAGTCATGGCTCTGGATAAAAAGACTCTGGCCGAAAGTGAAGTGGGTAAATCAATCAACGTTATCGTCAATGGAACCGCGCCGGAATGGTCACCGGATGGCAAATGGATCGCCTTTGTCGATTCCGATACCGGCCGACATGGATTATATATTATCAGCCCCGACTTCTTGGAAAAATTTCTGGTTTACAAACCGACAGTAAATCAATTTTTGCAGACTTATCCGGTTTCCTGGTCGCCTGATTCCAAATGGCTGACCTTTGCCACCACCGATGGGGCTATCTGGATAATCGATATCACCGGCAACGGATTAAGACAGATTACCGGGACCGGGCTTAATCAATCGCCGACCTGGTCGAAAAAATAAACTGACATAGATCTTCAAAAAAGCCCCGCCAGAAGCGGGGCTTTTTTTAAGATATTTTCCACCCGGCCAGCAGTTCCACCAGAAGCCGCAGACCGACTCCGCTGGTTCCCCGGGGGACATAAGGACGGCCGTCCTTTTCAACATCAACGTAAGCAATATCGATATGGGCCCAGGGCCAATCCCCGATGAAATTCTCCAGGAAAGCTCCGGCCGTGATTGTCGCGGCCGGGGGACCGCCGGAATTCTTGAGGTCGGCCAGTGGCGACTTCATCAGGTTGCGATATTCATCCCAGATCGGCATTTCCCAGATCTTCTCAGCACTGGCGATTGAGGCCGCCCGGAGAGCATCCATCAATTTTTTATTATTGCCCATGACGGGAGCCGCTGTATATCCCAGAACGTACAGAGCCGCCCCCGTCAGAGTAGCGATATCAATCACCGCCTGCGGCTTGAATTTGTCGGCATAATCAAGGGCATCGGCCAGAATCAAACGGCCCTCGGCATCGGTACTGATAATCTCAACCGTCTTGCCTTTTCGGGAAGTGATTATATCATCGGGGCGATAAGCCCTGCCCGAAGGCATGTTTTCCACCAGGGGAATCAAACCGACCACATTAAGGGGGAATTTCAAACGGGCAATAGTCATTATGGTTGCCAGGACAACCGCGCCACCCTGCATGTCACCCTTCATTTCCACCATCTTCAGCCGCTCTTTCAAACTCAAACCGCCCGAATCGAATGTCACACCTTTGCCGACCAGGACGATCGGCCGCGTGGCTTTCCGGGGGGCACCGTCATATTTTAGAACCACGAATCGAGGCGGGTTGAAAGATCCCTGGGCCACCGCCATCAGCAAACCCATCCGTTCCTTCTTAATCATCTGTTCATTAAGAACCGAGCAGGTAAAATGATATTTTCTTGCCAGAGCCCGAGCCTCATTGGCAAAACTGGCCGGAGTAAGTACATTGGCTGGATGCGCCGCCATCTTTCGGGCGATGATAACTCCCTCGGCGATTACCTGACCCCGTCGAAAACCCGTTTCCAGCCGCAGGGCATGGCTTCTGGACTCGCCTCCGATGAAAATAGTATCGACCTGTTCGATTTCATTGTCATCACCGGTCTTGTACTCCGTCATCCGGAAGCCGCCCAGAAGGAATCCTTCCATAATGGCCGAGGCATGGTGTTCGTTCAAATTATCAACCAGAAGAAAAGCCAGGGTTTTTGATTTCCTGATCGCCGTCAGGCGCGAGATGGTTCCGGCCGCCTGGCGATAGCTGTCGGTGCCGACATTATCGCCTGCACCAAGGCCCACCAGAATAAGACGCGTGGCGGAAATTCTGCCGCCGGTGTGAATAACGACCGATTGATTCAACCTGCCTTCAAACTCACCCGACCTGAATATGGAACCGATCGCCCCACCCAGGATTTTATCGAGCCCGGCAAGAAAATTATCTTTCCTGAAATCAATCTGAGAACAGAACTTGACGAGTGAATCGGCTTTGATCTTATGGATATCCGCCGTTAAGGCATGTAATTTCATCATCACCCCCGCCTTTAAATATTCATTTCCTGATCAAAATGCAATTTATCGCTGATTAGAGAATAACAGGCTATGAACTGAGTTACAAGGATTTTTTATTGATCCGGCGGTATTACCCGCCCGATCGGCAGTATTAATCAACGAAGAGATGGGCTTTTTTCGCCGACAGCCCCCACCGGAAAGGCTCGTTCCAATTTGGACAGTCGTTCGCGTAGACGATCATCTATATTCAGTATTTTCGATTGATCGAAATATTCGACATCGTCCTGCATATTGAGATCCGATATTTCCTCAAGAACTGCTACTATTCGTTTTATGGCATCGTCGACGATATCGAGAGTCCGCGGCATGGATTCAATCAGTTTTCGTTCGTTCTTTTCGCGCAAATTCAACCGCATTATCTGAGACTGCCCGAATATTATCATGGAGGCGTTGTTTATATAATGAGATAAGGTCGATATGGCGATTTGCTTGGCCTCCAGAATACCGCTCTGCCTCTCTTCATCGAGGATATGCCGCGTTAGTTCCTGGCGCTCTTTGAAAAGCATCTGGACTGCCATATAAGTTTTGAATATTTCGTTATTGGCCCGGGCCAGAATCGATTCAAAATCGCCCACCTCAAAATTAAGGGCTTTCGCGAACTGGATGGCTTTTGGATAAATCTTGCTGGTAATCTCACTCAGTTGGTCGTTGTTCAGACCCAGTCGCCCGGAAATGGTGTTGATCCTGGCGATTTTCTCTTCAAGATTATGATCCGGATCGGCAAAGCACTCCCGGTTAAGGGAACGGCCCAATCGAATAATATCATCCAACCGGGCGGAGTTTTTATATCCGAAGGTATGATGATTGGCGATTGCAGAAAGGAATTCCTCGGGTAAGTGCCATTTCTCCGCAATCAGGCGTCCTGCCTCGGGATGAGTAATGCCGAATTGCCGCTCTTCTGCTTCGAATACATCTCCGTTACCGATATTTTCCATTATTCTTTTATAATGAACCGAATAATTCTGAAGATAATACAACAAACCGATTTCATAAAGGAGACCGCATGTAAAGGCATCATCAGGACTGGGATAATTACATTCGACGGCCAGAAGCTGACAGGTCGCGGCCGTTGATATTATATTGCAATAGATACTCTTCACATCAAAGCCAAGATTGACCGAAATCCTTTCCGGGGCAAACAAGGCGGCTGAAAGTATCAGGCATTTGACTGTGGTCAGGCCAAGAAAAATGACGGCCTGATTTATATTCGTGGCTCTTTTACTCCCGCCATAAAAGGAGGAATTGGCGATTTTCAATAGCCGGCCGGTTAGAGCCGGGTCCTTGCTGATAAGATCGGCCAGAAGATCAATACTAATTTCCTCCCGGTCGGCCAGGCTGAGAATTTTAACAGCCGCTTCCGGCAGAGCAAAAAGATCATCACGCTGGCTTATAACTTCTCGGATATCAATAAAATCATCGGGGTGTTTACGGTTCCTATTCATAATTATATAATCGGCCAAAAACCGCCTTTTTAAAGGAAAAATCAGTCGGTGATGCCCGAAAATCTTGCTTTTGAAATAAGATCGGAAAGCTGCTCGAGGCGGAAGGGTTTGTTGAGTACAAATTTGACCCCCGAAGCCTCCATTTTTTTCTTATCCACCGCCACTCCCCAGCCGGTGACAATGATAACCGGCGTCCCGGGGGCGATGGTGCGGATACTTCCGGCCAGATCCCAGCCGGTCATATCCGGGATATTTAAATCGGCAATGACAACTCCGGGACGATGTTGTTCGACCAGTTTCAAACCCTCCGCCCCGTTACGCGCGGTATGGATTTTATGGCCCATCGATTGACACATGGCCGCCAGAAGATCAAGTATCACGGCCTGACTGTCAATAGCCAGGATGGTTAGCGGTTCTGTATCCTCTGTACCTGCTTCCGCGCCATTTCTTCGGGCAAAAGGCAATTTCAGTGAATAATACGAGGCTTTCCTGCTGAATCGGTCATATGCAAATTGGCCCGACAAACGGGCCAGTCTCTTTATAAAGGCCGCCTCCCGAAGTGTTCCCGGAATAGCCAGAGGGGTTAAGTAATTGCCAAAACCAACCACCGCTTCGACCGGCGGGAAATTTTCACGATGTTTGGAGATATCAACATAAATGGCGCTTTGATCGCGGTAGGTACTTATTGTCACGATTTCATCTTCTTCAACATTGCCGATAAACGAAACAACAGCCTCATCAAGCAGTCTGGCCAGTTCCCCGTGTTCCACCTGAACTAAAGGAATATCTTTAAGTTTGAGATTCAACGCCAGCGGCCGCCCTTCAATCATGTGCAGATTACCCGAAATACCGTTTGCCGAAAAAATATCCTTCAAGATCCCGTTAATATCGGAAGGTCTGTCAACGGCCGCCGGTATAACTTTTTGATTACCGGATCCCGGTCTCAGGTCGGCCGCCATTCTTTCGGTGATTTCCAGAATAGCCTCTACCGACGAGGCCGCACTGCCGGTCAGATTCATATCCTGCCGGGCCAGCTGGCAATGCCCGCTGATAGCCGCAAGCTCATCGACAAACCGGCCAAATTGTCCCTCGTCCGGAAATCCGGCCGATTTCGCCATATCTGCTCCGACCGGAATCTTGCCGGCATTCAGAATTCCGATTCGGAGATTAAGCAACCCGGCAAGAAGACTTAACAGCCGATGATACTCGCCATTCATATCCGCCGAATCATCAAAACCGAAAACTGTCAATAATAACTCCGCCCGATCCTCAACCACCACTGGATAATCTCCCTGAAAAGCCGGCAATCGCCGGTCCCCGATCAGTTGTTGAATACGATTGCGGTTTTCCTCGCTGTACTGCGTCAGATTTCCGGCTATATTACCCGAACCAAACAATCCGCTCTCAGTCCTCAAGGCCGCTGTCCGGCCGGTACTTCCCTCCCCGATTGAAAGAAGGAATTCATCCGAATCCTCGATCTTTGTGTTGGTATAAGCGATTTTATATCCATCCTGGAAACGGCGGAAAAGAATTATAATGAAATCGTGACCGGAGAAGGTCTCCGCCAGCCTTGGTATGAACTGCCTGATATCCTCGGCATAATGTTCCCGACTCAGTTTCAGCTGCAGTAAATCATTGATGATTTTTATCCCTTTACTGCGGACCCGGCTGATAATCCGCGCCCCGGCGCTGTTGATAATCATACCGCCAACCAGCGCCACCAACTCCAGAACTTGGAAATCCTCATGGCTGATTTCAATCCGGCCATTATTATTACGCAACAGCAAGGCCTTATCTCGCCCATCGGTTGGAATCAATAGCGATGCTCGGGCAATAAAGGAATTACCCGCCTCATCGGTTGCCTCCTGATTGAGAACGACCGCCTTGTTCTGGGCCAGGGCACTGATTATGGCCGTCCGGAAATTATCCGAAAACTCCGGAACCGCGACCGTCCCGCCGTAAAATGTCAGTTTACCGTTAGCCAGGCCAACCAACCAGACCTCATCCGCTCCAACCAGACCGACACATTTTCCGGCAAATTCGGCCGGCGAGGGAATTTCGCCATCCGACTTCAGAATCCGTCCCAGTCGATTGATACAGTTTCCTAAAACCTCGTTTTTAACATCAAGAGCCGACTGTACTTTATGAAAATCGCGTCCAAGCCGGTTAACTTCGATTTTCTCAGCCAGCCATTCGGCAATCGGCGCCACAATCGAAATAAATTCGCGGCTGTAATGCTGTTTCTCCTGGGAGAAAAACAGCACTGCCCCCAGCTTGGACCGCCCCGAGATCAGGGGAATCACCAGAATGGAGCGGAATTTGGACACCGCCAGCTGGGCCTTGCCCTCCAGACTCCTGAAATCAGCCGAAATCACCGGCGTTTGCTCTTCAATAGCCTGGCTGATTATATTACGTCCCCAAGGATAATATTCCAGAAGAGCCGTTTCCTCTTTGGATAAACCCACCCCGGTCGCCAGAACAAATTGCTTTTGCGTCCGGTTAAGCAGAAAAACGGCACCCGCTTCTTCATCGAGACCGCTTACCATCCCTTTTAAAACGCGGTCAAGTAATTCCATTATCGGGAAAGGATAACGGCTGTCCTGCTGGATATTATCCAGCAGGCGAAGTTTTTCCAGATGATTGGCGACTTCCAGATCACGATCGCCCAGGTAGCTGAAATAAACCACCAGACCGATAACCAGCATAAATATTCCGGATACGGCCAGGGCCAATTCGCCCGCCCCCAGAATCGGATAAACGGCATCGATAAACCAGCGCTCATAGTCCGGGTGATGAGCCAGCAGGTTGACCAACGCGGCCAGGAATACCAGAATCAAACCGGCCAGGATCATCCCGCCGCCCCGCGCACCGTTTCCGCGCCCCGGCTTCAAGCGATAGTACAGAAAAATCCCGAGCGCCGAGATTATAATCGGATAGACAATCGCTGAAATCTGGTTTATTAACATTATTCTATTTCATTAATTGGCCCTGCAGGGTCCAGCTGTCGGCCGATATAATTCGTGTCTTTTGTATGGTCCCGATCAGAGAGGTATTCCCCGGTACCAGAACCGTTTTATGGCCCTCTGTCTTGCCCTTCAGAATTTGATCTGATCGCCGGGATCGCCCGTCGATCAACACCTTGCGGATTTTACCGATTTCATCCTGATTCTTTCGGAAAGCCACATTTTTCTGAAGAGTAATCAATCTCTTTAGCCTGTCGATTTTTTCATCCTCAGGAACATCATCGACCAGCCGGGCCGCGGCCGTTCCCTCTCGCATTGAGTAACGGAACATGAAGGCCGAATCAAATCCGATCTCTTCCACCGCCTTCAAGGTCGCCTGGTAATCCTCCGCAGTCTCCGAGGGAAAACCGACTATCAGATCAGTGGTCAGTGAAATATCCGGGACTGCCCGGCGCAGTTTTTGAACAAGGGATAAATAGTGATCGAGAGTATATCCCCGACGCATCTGCTCCAGTATTCTGTCCGATCCCGACTGAAGCGGTAGATGCACATGATTCATCATCCGCGGCTCTGACCCGATAAATTCAATCAGCCGATCTGACATGTCCTTGGGATGCGACGTCATAAAGCGAATCCGCTCGACCCTCGTTTCAGCAGTTATCAGGAACAGAAGATCGGTGAAATCCTGATGATTGTCTCGGTACGAGTTAACATTCTGGCCCAGAAGCATTATCTCCACTACTCCATCGGCCACCAGGTTGTTGATTTGTTCCACCGTCTGTCTTACCGGGTAAGATCGTTCTCTCCCCCTGACATATGGTACAATACAATAGGCGCAGTAATTATTGCAACCGCGGGAGATGGTCATAAAAGCCGTGAAGGGATTATCCCTGACCGGAATAATATCTTCGGGAAGTTCAAGACCGAAGTCGGTATTGACCGCCGGAAATTGACAGCCGTTATTCAGGTATTGCGGCAAATCGAAAATCCGATCGGTTCCCAGAACCAGGTCAACATAGGGGGCCCGACCGATCAGATTTTGTCCCAGCCTCTGGGCCATACAACCGATTACCACTATTTTTTTTCCGTCTTGTTTCTTCAGGGCGGACAATTCAGCCAGCCGTCCGAAAACCCGGGTTTCGGCTTTTTCTCGAACCGAGCAGGTATTAAGAATAATAATATCCGCCTCGCTTTCGGTATTGACCGCCCGGTACCCGTTCGAATCAAGGATCGAGGCTAACAGACCGGAATCGGCCAAGTTCATCTGGCACCCAAAAGTGACGATTTTGTAATTCCCGGAGCCCATCTTTTTTCTCATCTATGCCCGTAATGGCTGGTAAAAGCTTACGCGCCTAAAATACGCATTCTGAAATCAGAAACCAATGAAAATATTAAAATACACCCGCCAATAAAAAGCGGGATCCGGTATTATCCGAAATCCCGCTGATATTTCTGCCACATTTGGCTCGCACTGTTTATCCGGCACAACCCCAGAGCGGCGCCGGACCGCTTTTATAAAGGTAATTTATCAGGTAAGTGACATCCAGAATATTAATGGCACAGGAGGCATCCGGATCACCCTGATCGGGGACTGAAGGCGCCGGTCCGCTCAGGTACAGATAAGTAATAAGGAAAGTAACATCGAGAATATTCACCCCGCCGCTGAAATTGGCATCCCCCGGAATGGCCGTCCCTTCCTCGATATACATGTTATATTCCACCGTTTCGCTATATGAGCTACCCCGATCTTTGGCATAAATGCTGAAAGTGAATTCCCCGAATTCCGTCGGAACCCCGGATATATAACCGGTCAGCGTATCGATGGCCAGTCCGCCCGGTAGCGATCCGGATGTTACCTTGAAAATATTCAGACCGGTTCCGCCCCGGACAATAATCGAATCGAGATACGAGGTATATTGTATACCGGTATCGAGCGGAAACGAAATCTGGTGGTATTTCCACATTATTTCATACGATTCTTTCAGAATCCACTTCATTGGATCGAGTTGTAAATCGGTGGTCGAATCATCGGTTTTAAACATATACATCTTTTTCCGCACATCGTTATCAAGCACGGTTGTATCGGTTCCCGAGATCGACCTGAAAACCAGATCGATCGGCATTTCAAACACCAGCGGGGTGGTGGCCTGCCCCTGTTCCAGATACAGGTATGTCCAGTAACCACCTTCATTCACATCCGGCTCGCACATGTACGTCCAGTAATACTTGGGATAATAGGTGCCGTAAATCCACTGCTCAAAAAAGGCATCGAGATCCATACCCGAAACCGATTCGCAGACTTCCTTGAAATCATCGGTGACGGCGCTTCCATACTGGTAAGGGCTGTTATAATAGGCGGTCATAATATCGAAAAAGGTTGCATCGCCGACGACATGGCGAAGCATATGAAGGACCCAGGCCCCTTTGTCATAAACGATTGATCCGAAAATATTCCAGACATCAGTTGTATCAATGATATATATCGATCCCCCCGACAGAAATGTCATCGAATCCATATAAGCATGGTAATGCGCTTTGCTGTCGATTGTCTCGAAATAAAGAGCCTCGCAGTATGATGCAAAACCTTCGTTGAGCCAGATATCATGCCAGCTCTCGCAGGTTATCATATCTCCCCACCACTGATGCGCCAACTCGTGCACCAACACCTGTTCTTTGAAACCGAAGGTGCTGCTGCTGGTCGAGGTCACTGTCTGGTGTTCCATCGCTCCGCCCCATTCGAAATTGGCATGGCCATATTTCTCGTTGATAAACGGATACTCCCCGAACAGACCGGCATAAACCCCGATAGCCGTCGGGGTGACATTTAATTTGGTTTGAGAATAAAAATACAGGCTTGGATAAACGTGATTGATGATTATCATGGAATCATTATCGCCGTAGTGATACCAATCATGCCAGACGGAATAGTTCGAGATGGCCAGAGAAAATAGATAGGTGGTGATCGGGTAGCGAATATGGTAATCGAAAGTCCACGTCCCGTCACCGTTACGGACAGTATCAATCAGGATACCGTTGGAGGCGCAGAAATAAGCCGTGTCGCAGGTAATGGCGCTATTCATGGAATCGGCCTTGTCATCGGGTCGATCTTTACATGGCCACCACGTTCGAGCCGACATCGGCTCCGACAGCGTTGAGATCACCAGATCCCCGGTGCCGAGAGTATCGAAAGAAAAACCATCGAGACCGGTCCCGACCGGAACCCCATGATACCGAATCCGGAAAGAAAAAACTTCACCCTGATCATACAGCCGGTCAATTTCAATATAAATTTTGTTCGATGCATGAAGATAATTTAATTGCCCGGTCGGAATATAAACCGAATCAATTATCAGGTTATTATAAAGGTCAATCTCCACCGAATCCAGCCCGTTGACGGTTGCGGCCGCCTCTATCAAAACATCGCCATAGATACTGGTTGAAGGCATATCGACAGCAATATTGACATCATAAAATTTTACATCATATTCCGTCTGGTCATAAAGAGAAGCCGCCTTGGCCGCCTCCGCCGCAAAAGCCCGGGCCTTTTCCAGTTCCCCGGCCTTCATCCGACCCATAATTTCATGAATTTCCGATGGTGATAGTTTTTCATAATCAACCGAGTTGTCAAGAGGATTGATTGCCATAATGGCCGATGGACTGCTTAATAAAGTGAGGATTGTCAGAACGATAGGACCCATAAATTTTTTCATATCGCTTCTTTCAGACTATGGTTTTATCAAATATCTGCCTGTCCGGTAAAATGAAGTATATTTTAAAAATACAATAACCGGCAATTTTGTCAACCTCTATTTATTCCGATTATCGGACATAAGTTTATTTCATTTATTGATTTACGTATCACCATGGAAAAACAGCGAGGATTTTCCCTGCCAGCGGAATAAAAATAAAGACCGCTTCATTTGTCGAAGCGGCCTTAACCAAAATTTTCTCTGCTTTAGAATTAATAGGGATTACCGCATAACGGACTCTGGTCTATATAGATATAGCGGAACAGCAGGGTGATATCGAGGACATTGATAAAACCATCACAATTGACATCACCCACATAATCAACCGGCATCGGCGCCGGACCGCCGGCATAGATATAGCGCATCAAATAGGTAACATCGAGGATATTGATGACCCCATTATAATTGACATCCCCGCGCAGTTTCCAGACCGTTATATCAAACGTAATGGGGAAGGGGGAATTGGAGGCCGTCGCCGAAACCACATTGGCCGTGTCATAATAATGACCCATGGTGATGCCATAAGCATTAGGCATGATTCTCACAAACCACGGATATCGCTGATCAGAGGTCGTATCGATGCCGAATTCAATCCAGGATATATCCTCCTCAATATCCCACTCCATACATCCGGGACTGGCATTGTTGATCCTGATCCAGTAGTCTTTGTCGGTCCGATTCTCCTGAGCGACAAAAGAAAATTGGCTCTTATTGACCGTTATCAGGGCCGGGAGATCGGTTTCCTTGATCTGCAGGATAATCGGGATTGATTGAGGATTGTTTATGGCATTATAGGCCCAGACGGTTACTGTATCATAATAAAATCCCGGGACCATGCCGTAATAATCGAAATCAAGATAAATCGTTTTCGGTTCTTCGGCACTGACCGGACTGGGCAAAAGCCAGGTCGAATTCCAAGTCAGGTTATATGAAAATGTCTCCGAACCATCGTTATAAACTGTAAAGGATGGTCTGATAACCGATCCTGTTCCCTGGCTGCACTCGTAAATCTGGGCGAAAACCGAATCCTTGCTTATTATTATTCGCGGCGGGGCGGCGCTACAGTTATACTGCAATATGACAATCTGAGGTGAATTCAACGCTTCCAGAGAATATATATAAACAGTATCAAACAGAACACTCCCCGGGACACAGGCAATCGAATCGAAGGCAATTGTCACCGTCTGCGGAACCGATCCGGAATCCGGAGTTAATGACGCAATCCGGATCGAGGATGTCTGCAGGTAGTAGTTCATGGTTCCAGCCCCGTCATTATAAATGGTGAAATATCGGTCGGCCGGAAAAGGATAATCGGTATCGACCGGAATCACTATATACGATGTATCGGTGGCCAGAATCGGCAGACTCGAGGCAACCTCCAGCCGGACAACAGCCAGCTGGGGGCTGTTGGAAGCATTATCATCGGTAATGACAACCGTATCAAAATAGGTATTATAGGCCAATCCGGTAATATCAACCGAAAGGGTAATCTGATCACCATCGCCGCCAGATGTCGGCGTGAGCGTCAACCAGCTTTCGGAATTGGTCGCGGTCCAGGATAAACTTCCCCCCCCGTCATTGTAAATCGTCAGAAATTGATCGGGGGGATTGGTTGAGTCGGCAATGGCATTGAAACTGAAAAATGTCTGTGATAATAGTATCTCGGGCGGTGGTTCCGTTATGGTATAACGAACCGGTATCCTTACCGGGTTATTGGTGGCATTCGGATCCGAAATGGTAATGGTATCCTCATGCACACCGACTCCCAACCCGGTTGGATTTACGTAGATCTGGACAATTGAGGGGGCCGTCCCATGTGAAGGAGAAACCCCGAGCCAGCTGGAGTTCCAGCTGGCGTTCCAATTGAGAGTCCCAACCCCCGTGTTGGAAATATGCATTACCTGGGCCGGGGGCGCCGATTCCCCCTGAACGGATTCGAATATCAGCGAATCGAGATCCACACCGATTTCAGGATCGGTGGGAAGTTCACCCACTTCCCAGCAGTATGGACCGCTGAAAGTGGTCGGAAAATCGAACAACCAGTCAAGTTTTCCCGGTGGCGAAGTATTGGGAATACTCACCGAATCGATACAAAAAGACCCTTCTTCATCGATTTGATAATTGAACTTGATACGAACCAGATCACCGCTTCCGGGTAGCCAGCCATTCAAGGCCGCCACGCTATGGTTGATGGTATCCGGCAGAACTCCATCCCAACTGAATGTAGTCCACTCATTAAGAAAAACCCATAAAGACTCCCACCCGTTAAGCAATTCAATCGAGCTGTCGGGTCCATACGCACCAACATTGACATGAACGACGTTGCTGATGCTGGCATCGGGGCTGTAAAAGGCGAACGGCATACTATAGCCGACATGCTCCCCATCATCATTGTTCATGTAAATCTCAATCTTAAACGGTGCTCCCACCTCAATCAGGCCGGGAACCAGTTCCGGATTCGCTACTGCCCTCACGGTTGTCCCATCGGCGTTCCCGAAGGCACAGACCAACAGCAAAGCGAGAAGGAACAAGCGACGTATCATCTTACCCTCCTTGGATTTTTGTTGAAAATTCGATTATTTCCTATAGCCACGAAACAGCCCCATTGCCATTGAATAAATTTATGAAGGCCGGCTATCATCTAAAAGAGCACTCGCTAAATCTTGCTTACGGAATATTCGCTCTCCACCCGGAACTCACCCATGATACAATAGATTGTTTTTTAAACCAGACGAACTCAGGCAACAAATATCCTTTTGGCTATGTTTACTCCCACTGGCACACGCGCAAAATCAGGAGAATCTCGTAAGACTACATAATGTAAATATAGTATTTCCTGTTGGAAATTAATCCTAATATTCAAAAGGAATATAACTCCTTGACGTGCAATCTGTCAAGAACTAATTGTGTTAGATAAATATTGGGGGGGGGATCGAGGATTAATTAAGACCTGTCATTCCGACCGGAGTAAAATCATCCGCTTTTTCGCGGGCAATTATTTCTTTTTGCGACCTTTAGCCGCGATACTCCGGGTGGCATGTGATTTCTTGCGGCTTTTGGCTTTCTTAATTTCGTCGGCGAATAATTTCTCAAGGGTATAACTGGATGGCACGAAATCAAGCAACCCCTGTGCGAATACTTCATCGACCGTCTCGATAAACACAAACCTGGTTTTTTTCAATATATCGGCCGGAAGGTTTTTTAAATCTTTTTTGCTCTCTCGCGGGACAAATACAGTCTGGATTCCGGCCCGGTATGCCGCAGAAATTTTTTCCACCAGCCCACCCACCTGGAGAACCTTCCCCCGCAATGTTACCTCCCCGGTCATGGCAATATTATTGGGAATCGGGCGCTCCGACATTACCGAAGCGATTACCAGCGATACCGCCACTCCAGCCGATGGTCCGTCTTTAGGGATCGCCCCTGAAGGAAAATGAATATGAATATCGAAATTATCGAAATCGGCGTGATCGATTCCAAGAACATCTGCCTTGGAGCGGACATAGCTGTGGGCCGCCGTAATCGACTCCTTCATCACTTCGCCCAGTGAACCGGTCGTGATTACCTCACCGCTCCCCTTCATCTTCAACCCTTCGATCAGCATCAAATCCCCTCCCTGTCCGGTCCAGGCCAGACCGATGGCAACCCCGATTTCGGGCTGCTTGCCGGGTGTTTCCGGAATATACTGCGGCGTCCCCAACAAACTCTCCACCGTTCGCTCATTGACTTTCCAAACCCGCGTCACCCCGGCCGCTTTCTCCTTGGCCACATGACGGCAAATCATCTGGATTTTCCTCTTAAGATGAAGCAAACCCGCTTCAAGCGTATAATTCCTTATTATCTTTTGAAGGCCCTTTTCATTGAAGATAATATCCCGTTTCAGAAGACCGTGCTTTTTCAAAACATCGGGTATGATATATTTGCGGGCAATACGGATTTTGTCTTTCTCAATATAACCGGTCAACTCGATTATTTCGAATCGATTGGCGAAAATCTCCGGAATTTCCTCGGATGATTTGACAGTACAAATAAAAGTCGCCCGGCTTAAATCAATCGCCACACCCAGGTATTTATCAAGAAACCGGTAGTTATACCGGGGATCGATGGCTTCCAGCAGGGCAGTCGAGAGCGAAGTACTCGATTCCTCGCTGAAATAATCAATATCCTCGATTAAAATAACCGGGTCGGATGTCTCTGCCTCACATAATGTCCGAATTATCATACCCGGACCGGCCCCAACATAAGTTCGCGGCATGCCCTTAATTTCCGAAGCTTCCCGTACACCCCCGACCGAAACCCGGACAAATTCCTTTTTGAGAGCTTTGGCAATGGCCTTGGCCAGCGAGGCTTTGCCCGTCCCGGCCATGCCCGCCAGACAGAGAATCGAGCGATCACTGCCATCCCCGGTCAATTTTCTGACCGCAATTCGCTCCAGAATTCTTTTCTTAATACTTTTCGAGCCGTAATACTCCTTATCGATATCCTGTTCCAACTGCTCCAGATCGAAACGGGTCTGATGGACCACATTCCAGGGGACCTTCATCAGCCATTTTATATACTGGCTGGTGGTTCCATGTTCGGCCGAAGCCGTCGAAAGATAATTCAGCCGGTTGATTTCCAGATGACACCGTTCCCGGACTTCCTCCGGAAGCGTCTTATTGCCATTTACTTTCTCCCTGAGATCCCGAATAAAATCAAGCTGTGAGTTATCTCGATCAGGAAATCCTTTGGCTCCGAAACCCGAATCATGTGGCAAAACCGCATCTTCCGATAAAAAAATCGCCCGCTGTAATTCCAGTTTCATAAATCGAGTCAACCTCTTAAACCGGGTATCAACATTTATCGCCTCCAGAATTTTTTGCTTGTTTTCAGTCGGCAGATGCAGGGTGCTGACCAGACGATCGGCGAATTGTCCCGGATTATCCTGACCCAGTTCAAAATCGGATAATAACTCGTTGGGATAGGCCGGACTGGTCGTTATTATCTGTCGCGCTATATCAAGTATCTCATGGAACAATTTTTCGGATGGTCCGGCCGTATAATGATCCTCATCAATGAAAGCAATTCTGGCCATCAAATACGGCGTTTTGTGCCCGATCGCTTTTAATTCTATCCGTCCCAGACCTTCCAGAACTATGACCTGCGAATCCCCCGGACCCTGTTTAGCCGAGACTATCCGGGCCGCTGTGCCAATCTGACACAGGTCCGCCCGACCATGTTCATAATCACCCCGGGGAGTATAGGCAATAGCGACCTCCTTCCGGCTTTCGGCGTATTCTCTTATCAGTGCCAGGTTTTCAGGCTTTTTCAATTGCAGGGTAACGAGTTCACCAGGAAACAAAACAAGCGTCTTGACAGCTATCACCGGGATTTCCGGCGTGCCTCGGGAAGCCAGGATGGGGATATGCGAAGTCCGCTTCAGAATCATTTTCCGTCCCTTTTCTAAGTCATATCGGCCCGAATTACATTTTTTAAACGGGCCAAATCGGCAATATTCGTTCATCCGTCCATTTCTATCATATAAAACGCATATCCCTGCCTGTACGTTCCCTGATTTAACTGGCCATCTTGAGTTCCAGATCCTGGGCGATCTGGCGCAACTCATAGTCCGAGTGACTCTTAAGATTATGGAGATTAAGTTTTACCCGGCCCGGGTCAAGATCCAGCCGGTAGTAACCGAGACGATTATTCTCGAATATACCCCAGCCTACCCCGCCGGCTTTCATCTCCTGCTTCAACCGGTACAAATAACGGGCCTGGTTGAAACCTATCTCGATATCATCTTTGTAAATCCAGCCATCATTACCATGAATCCGCGACGAAGCCAGTTTCGCCAGATATTTGAACGATTTTCCGGTCAGACGCACCGGAAAACCGTCGATTCTTACCAGATACCTCTCCCGCTCATAACTGCCGTCGAGCTCAAGCAACGAAGGTCGGGAACCGGCGGAATTTATAAAAGAATTGCTCCCGCCTTTTATCCCCCTCATGGGGATCATCTGACTGCTGGTTGTTTCCTGCATTTTATCCTCCTGTTCCAAATTGTCTATTTCTTTTTTAAGCCGGCGAAATTTATTCTCCGGCCGAATGATTTCCCGAAGACTTTCTTCAGGTGTCCACCGAAGGTCATCCAGTGATCGAATATTGCGCTCCTCCAGCATTCCATAATCGGCCCGATTAAGTATATCCCCGGTCAGACAATGGATTTCTTTCATGGCCGGATCGATCCCGAACTGCACCCGAAAGGCCAGATCGGCTAATTCGGCCGGTATTCGGGAATGGCAGTCCCGGGCATGGATCAACCGCCCCAGCGAAGCCAAAAGCCAGGCGGCTGTCTCGGCCTGGTTGAGAATTTGCCCGTGATGCAACCGGTATCGCCGCTCCAGCCGGCTGACCGGAAGCTTCCCGGCCCAATCAGTCAGCATAAAGACCGCCTTCAAAAGCGCCATCATGCGGTATCCCAGCGGTTCCCGACCGATATCAATTTCGCTGTAGGCACTGATTTCCCCGATATACTCGCTGAAATGACGGTGCAAAACCCGTTCGTAGGTGCGACGATAATATTCCGGGGACAACATCCCGGAACGAGCCACATCGAATTCCGAAGCGCTCAGGGCCAGGAACAACCAGCCGACCATGGTGGCCGGCTGTTTTTCATCGAGCAACCGCAGGTAATGACGGGCGCTTTCGATCTTAATCCCGCTCTCAGCCACCGCCGCTCCGAGGGGTGTAGCTTCCAGGGAGGAACGGATCAGACCCGCCGTTTGCAATTCCGCCACCACCGGTTCAATCTCATTTTCCGTCAGGGCGCCGTGACATCGATAGTACAACATATTATTCACCGTCGATAGAAGCCGTGACATATCCGCCCCCAATCCGGAAACAATCAGGTCAAGCACCAGATCGGCCCGCGAGTAACCGCCCAGCGCCGAAACCAGTTTTTCATTTGACCCGGCCCCGATATATTCCGACCAGAGAATTTCATACTCAAAATCCGATCTTGCCAGGACCACCGCCCGACCCGGCTTCTCCGAACCGCCCCACCCAAACCGTCCCGCCCGCCCGGAAATATTCCGGAATTCCGTCAGGCTGATCGGAACCAGGGACGGTTTTCCGCCTGGTGCCCCGGAAACATATTTCATGGTTTCCAGCAATACCATTTCGGCCGGCAGATTAACTCCCATCGCCAAGGTCGTAGTGGAAAAAACCACCCGGATTTCGCCCCGGCGATAACCGTTTTCAACGGCCCGCCGTTGCCGCGGAGTCAAATCGGCGCTATGAAAAGCCACTCCCCGATTTAGAACCTGTTTCAACGAATTAATTAAAAACCCCGGTTCTTCGCCTTCAATAGCGTCAAGAGCCATCCCCGCCGGACCCCAGTTCACCGCCGCGGCCAGACGAAGAGCCGCATCGATAGTATCCCGCCGGGATTTGAGAAATACCAGACGCGGGCTTTCACTCCCGGCCAGAAAATCTATAATCCCCCCGACTCCCGAATCGTCGCCATCACCACCCCCCAGTTCCATCCGCTCTTTCCCTTCCCGCCCGCTGTTGAACGACCGAAAACGAAAACACCCGCCACTCGCCACGCCTTCCAGCAGATCCACCGGCCGAACGGTTTCCTGAATCACCCGGCAATTCAACCAGGTCGTGATCTCCGGCGATGATTCGCCCAGAACCGCTGAGAGAGCCACCAGCCGCGGCGAATAAGGAAAACTGAGCATTTTGCCGAGGACCATCTCCAGCTCCGGACCGCGCCCGGGATCGGAAAGCATCTGTAATTCATCTACAATAACCAACCCGATCTGCTGCAATAAATCGGGATTGACCGTCAGCAAACGATTGAATTTCTCATAAATCGCCAGGACCAGATCAAAATTCCCCAGTTCAAAAGCGCCATCGTTTTCCGGATGATCGCCGGTGACAATCAGAATTCTCAAACCCAGCGATCGATAACATGACCGATAATAATGATATTTCTCCTCGGCAATCGATTTAAGCGGCAGAAGCATCACTGCCTTGCGACGTTTCAGAAGCGAACCCACCGCCGCGATTTCACCGCAGAATGATTTCCCCGATGATGTCGGCGCGGAGATCAAAAGATTGTCAGTTGGGGCACCGTCTCCGGTCGGGAGCAAACCGCTTCGGATCGCCTTTTCCTGAAGAGGAAGCAGATAATCGCCCTGGCGCCTCTTCCAAACCTCGATAATCGATTCCGGAATATCGAATTTGACCAGATTCCCAAGTCTCATCTGAAAAACCTCCCTATAAAAACAAGTGCTTTCAAAACCGCCCCCTTGCTTTCATTCACAGCCGCCGAAACCACATCGCGGACAGGTAAAACAGGTGCCCAGCCGTACCAGCGACACCCCGCAGTCCGGACAGACCAAATTCGAATCAAACCGAATTTCCCGCCGGATCGGTTCCTTATCCCGCCCTGTAACAATAGGGGTGGTTTCAATTCCGGAGACAGATTGCCCAAGTTCGTTTATCATGATCGATTCTCCTTCTCCATATGATTAATTATCGACTCCAAACATATATACTGCACATTTGTGCAGTTGTCAAGTCTTATTTTTATGAAAAGGTTATTAATAAACCGGAAAGTCAAGATGTTGGATGGAATCCAATAATATACCCAATATATTGTAAAAAATAATTTGATTACCCCGCATAAAAAAAACAGCGCCGTTTAAGTATTGAACGGCGCTGCCACTGCTCCCCCCCAAAAGGCATCAATGCAGTGAGAGAGAGGAAATCAGGTTTTCAGCCGAATAAGCTTATCTTGAATCCCTCAATCGGAATTCCACCTTATAGGTTACCCAAACGGGAACCGGATAACCGTTTTGTATGGCCGGTTTATACTTGCATTCGAAAGCCGCCTGGCGGGCCGCCTCATCCAATCCCGCCCGGGTACCCGATGATTTGAACACAACCGCCTCGATCACATTGCCATTCTTATCTACCAGCGCCTTAATCCAGACCATACCCTCAATCCCCGCCATCCGGGCCGGCCTCGGATAATCGGGCGGCTCCTCATAAATCATGACCGGTAACTGCTCGACAAAGAAGACGCTGTCGATCAATGGATATTCCGGGACGGTCCCGTTTCCGCAATAATTAAAAGTTCTGTCTCCTTCACCGGTATCACCCCCACCGGCACCATAAACACCATTTAAGAATTCGCCTATTTCCGCATTTGTCGACAGGTTGTTATCCTCGACTTCCAATAACAGACTATCATCGACCAGCACCGGCCTATTGTGAATTTCTGAGTTGATCACGGCCGGGCGTCTTTTTCCGGAAATATTCGGTTTATCGCGCTCGACCGATGGCGGTGGAGATGGCTGAGATATGCCGCCGATTATTGGGGGTGTTCGGGCTTCAATAATTATTCTCTCTGGAGAATACAACAGATATAAGTGCAACCCCCCGATAATCATGGTTGTCATGATAATCGTACTCAATGTCCCCAGTAGCATACTGCGCTGATAGGTGGCTTTGAGTTCATAAGCCCCGTAGGGCATTCCGGCGATCCGACCGGATCGGTTCATAGTTGTATCCTCCTTTCGAAGGCGGGGACATGCTGGTCATTTATATGAGGCCCGGAATTCCGGGAATATTATCGTAACGAGATGATCACCGGTCGGTGCTGAAAATACCCAAATCTTACGACCTTGTCCGGTTTATCGCTCTATATGAAATGACGCTTCCCCGGATTGATCCGTTTAACGATTAATGCCTCTAATATCGATTACAGGTGAAATTCGATTTTCTTCCCTGGTCAGATATATATTGAACGGATAAAAAACGCCGCCCCGTGCAGGGGCGGCGTTAAGCTAATGTGAAGTTTTCCTTAGTGAGCGTCGGTCAAAGTAAATTCGACCGAGTAAGCTACCCAGATAGCCACCGGTCGGCCATTCTGAATTGCCGGTTTATATTTGCATTTATAAGCCGCTTCCACCGCGGCTTCATCGAATCCGGCTTTGGAACCGGAAGATTTATAAACCACTGCTTCACGAACATTGCCATTTTTATCAACCAGGGCCTTAACCCAAACCACCGCCTCCATACCGGCCTGACGGGCCAGACGGGGATAATTTGGCGGCTCCTCGTAGATCATCTCCGCCGGGACTTCCACCGGTACAAATTCATTGATATCCGGCATGAATTCGTCCTCGGCGATATCGACGACAATCTCGCCACCGCCTTCATCGGAAATAGCAGAAACCGGAGGCGCCACAATCTCCGCGATTTCATCACGGGAAGCAATCACTACATCCTCGTCCAGAACATCATCATCTGCCACCGGTTTGGGAATTCCCACCTTGGGCGCCGCTTTGTTGGGTGTGGAAATTTCCACCCTCGGTTTCGGTTTGGATATTGTCGGCGGCGGACCGAGATCGGCCACCGTCTTGATAATGGTCGGTTGCATGGCCACCGCCTCAACCTTGGTCAACTGCTGATAGACGAAAACCGCCAGGACGACCACGGCCACCAGAAGAACCGTAAAAATAGTCCCCGCGAACATATTTCGCTGGTACCTGGCCTTAAGCTCATAGGCGCCGTAACCGCCATACATTCCACTATAGGGTCGAGCCATTGTTATTCACCCCCTCCCTGCGCAACATTGAGGGCATACTGAACGATACGATCATCGGTATCTTCCCACTTGCCCATGGCATAGCGGTAGGAGAACTTTTCTTCCGGGCTCAGCTCCTCGACTTTTTTACCGAGGCCCTTGGCGATCTGGGCATTCCATGACCTTTCCAGAAGGTCAATCTCATCGAGAATATCAACCATGGAATTATAACGGGCCTCATTATTTATCAGAATCAGCGTATTCAATTTCGGAATATCATGATTCAGGTTCACCAGCAGGTTTCGCAGGGAATCAGCCGAAACCAGGTAGCCAAGAGTATCCCCCGCCGGGAGAACGGATGGCATAAGTTGCGGCGTGTTTTTAGCCGGATCGCCGATATTCCAGAAAAATCGGTCTTCCTGATCAATCCTTATCGTCAGCAGTCTCGATTCGGCCACTTCGATTGTATCCGTCTCCTTTTCAGTCGGCAGGTTAATTTCCATCGCCTGCGGCATCGAGAAAACCGTCGTCACCATGTAAAATATCAAAAGCAACATAACGATATCGACCATCGGGGTCATATCGATTCTTACATGAATACGACGTTTCTTGCGACGACCACCCTTGCCTTTATGCGATCTACTTGATTCTGCAACAGCACCACCGGCCATCTATATCACTCCTTTCAATCGGCGTCATTATGTACCCGCCTCTTCTTTGGCGATTGTCTCGGCCTCGTTATCGGTAATAATCAGAAACCGGGTCAGTTCGTTTTCCCGCATCGATTCCATAATCTTATCCATCACCCCGTAACTGGCGTCGCGGTCGGCTTTGATAACAAGTAAGGCTCGAAAATTAACGGCGCGCGCCCGCTGGATCAGCGAGGCCACATTATAAAGATCGGCCTCGGCCACTTTCCTTACGGTCGTCGTCCGTTCGACTCCGTCAATAATCACATCCTCCTTCTGAAGGAAATCGACAAAAATGGAGTCCTTTTTGGTCACCGTGATATTAATAATGTCCTTGTCCGGTAGCTCGATTTGCGAATGCGATTGCGGCAGAGTTACCGATTTTGCCTCGGGCGGTTTGAAACTCGTGGTCGTCATATAGAAAATGAGCAGGAGGATGGTAATATCCACCATAGGCGTCATATCGAGCACGACGCCGATACGCCTTTTTTTCTTTATAGCCATGAGTTACTTACCCACCTTGTCCTTTAATATCTGTATTACCTCGAAGGTAGCTTCATCGGTCGTATAGTTAAAGGCGTCCACCTTATTAACAAAGAAATTATAGAAAAAGATTCCGAGAATACCGGAAACCAGACCGCCGGCCGTATTCACCAGCGCTTCCGAAATACCGGTCGCCAGTGACTGGGCATCGATCACACCGCCCTCGACATTACCGGTCGCGGCAAAGGCGCGAATCATACCGATTGTCGTTCCCAGAAGACCGACCATGGTGGCAATCGAAGCGATGGTCGAAAGAGCAATCAGGTTTCTTTCCAGGAGCGGCCCCTCGAGAGCGTTGGCCTCATCAATAGCACCCTGGGTTAAAGCGATTTTCTTTTCGGGTTCGATGGATCCGTCGTCTTTGATCGAACGGAACTTCTCGATCCCGGCCCGTAAAACATTGGCGGTCGTTCCGCGCTGTTTGTCACAGGCGGCCAGGGCACCGTCGTAATCGTCACTGTGAAGCATCGTTACCAGCTTCTTAAAGAAAACCTGGACCGAGCTCTTACCCTTCGCAACCCGATAAAGGGATAGAAACCTTTCAACCACAAAAGCAATGAGCATAAGAAGAATGGTAAACAATACAACCACCAGAGGTCCGCCCTGATGTACCGAATGGGCGATTGTCCCCGCCGGCTGGGCTTTAAGGATAACGCCCCAGACGACATAACCGATCGTAAACGAGATCAGAAAGTTGAGTGTTACGAATAATGTCTGTTTCACGTCTATTAATCCTCCAAAAATAGTTTAATATTTGTTTTTCTTCCTAAATTTCCATGGCTTTCACGGCATTCATTATAAAACAGGCCAGAGAAAGATAAAAGCCGTAACCCAGAATACCAAGATATGTTCCGACACCATAACTGTCGCCGATCTGAACCATAATATTGGCGGTTGGGAATGAATAGGATGCCCCTCCAAAAGACAGGAGCAGACATAATGCCCAGATGCCCACCGGAATCCACCCAAACCGCATCCCCCGTTTAAGCCTGATAGCTTTGGTGTCAAGATCACCCTTAATTCCATAAAGAATATAGAGGGTGAAAATGGCGCCAAAAACACAAAACAACAGGTACAGTAAAAACAGGATTCCGGTAATCTTCAGAATAAATCCCGAGGACAGAACCTCCCCGAGATAACCGAGCGCTCCCAGAGCTGTTGCCTCCTTATGTTCTTTGCGGATTTCCACTCTCTTCCGTGACGACGTGATCGAGGAGAAGCCCCGCTCGTCTTTTTCCAGCACGGTTGTTGGCGATTCTGTAACTTCCGCCGTTCCGGCCGCCGGGACTGTGGCGCTGTCACCGCCAAGCATGGTCAGGGAATCCTCCGGTATCACCATTGCCAGCGAATCGGCCGGGGTCGCCGCCGGTGCGGCCGCCATGGGCTGATTCTGCACAACCACTTCATTATACCCCGAAAACCACGGGAGAAACAGAGAAACGACCAGCATCAGCGAGGTAATCGTTAAAATTACCTTCTCGTATCCGGCCAGGCGCGGAATATCGAACGTGGTCTTTTCGCGGAGTTTTAGTCCGCCTTTTCTTTTTTCACGCACTTCCGCAACAAGTTTATCCTTCTCGGCCTCGGATTTGAACAAATCCTTTATTTTGCCTGGATAAACCTCGAAGCCGACATACTTGAATCTTTTCTCCGGGTCGAATTCCTGCTCCTGTTTCGCCCCGCCTTCATTCTTTTCGGCCATATTATCTCCTGATAATTCAATCAATTACATTACAAGCAATCTATAACTAATATGAAAACTTGGTCCGTCTTTCGCCTTCAACTGCCTCTTTATTACCGGGATCGCACTTGAGAGTCTCCAGGTAACCATCGTGAGCCGCCTTGTAATCCTGCTTGGACTCCTCTTTCTGCTTGGCTTCGGCCTTCTCGATAGCCCGGAATTCATAAGTCTGGGCAATCCATAACAGAACATCCACGTCGGCGCACAGGGAACCTTTGGCCGCACTCGAACAATCAAGGGCCTTCTTTAAATAGGTCAGGGCCCGGCTGTAATTATTGGGACATATCCCGCCGAAATATGCATAACCCAATGATCTCAAGGCTTCGCAGTTATTCGGATCGATTTCAAGAACCCGTTCCAGATGCTTGACACCGTTGGCACAGTCCTTCAACTGAAACAGGTAGGTCGTTCCCAACATACTCAGGGCCTTCATCGCAGTCGGCATATTATCCGGATTTTCAGTCACCTTATCCCAATATTCAACCGCCACCTTTTCGAGATATTGCACCGCCAACCGGGCAAGATCAACATCCGCCAGAGGATCATTGGCCGGCTCGGTAGGCCGTCCTTCATCAAGCCCCAGATCTTCTTCTTCCTCAGCCATGGCCGCGCCGCCTTTATCCAGGAGATAAAGAGCCGACATGGCGGCGTTATAATAAAGCGACCAGTATTTGTCGTCCGCGCCCAGATCAATCCGTTTCATATAATATATCAGGGCGTTCCGGTAGTCCTGAAGATAGTTATAAGCCACCGCAACTCCATACAACAGACGATCCTGGGTGGAATCGTACTCAAGAGATTTTTTGAAATAAGTAATGGTGTTATAATAATCTTTCTGGGCCTGATAGCATTCACCGATCCGGCGATACAACTCATCATCCTTGACTCCGGTTCGATAGTCCTCACCCTGCTTTTTGACCCACTCTATATGCTTGTTGAAATAAACCAGGGCCGAATCGTACTGCTCATTGCCCTGATAGGCTCGGCCCATATAAAAATAGATGTCTTTGGGTTCCACCGGGATGGCCAGAATGGTTTTGAAATTCGATATCGCCTCGGGATAACCACCAATCATCAAATATGCCATACCCGATTCGTAAAAGGCCCGGCCATTCGAGCTGTCGGGAGCGGCGCTCGATATTTCGAAAAACTTCTTATAAGCGCCGATGGCCGCTTTATAATGATCCATGGCCTCCACCACTGTCCGGGACGAACGCGCCGCCTTGTAGTATATGCCTCCGGCTTTCATCCAGGCCGGTGCATGAGTCGAATCTTTCTGTAGAACTATGTTCAATTTCTCCAGCGCACAGGAATAATCCTTGAGTTCCAGGCAGGCCTCGGCCCAGTGAAAATAAACATCCATCCCGGCCGTATCCAGCTCCAGCGCCTGTTCGTATTCATTAATGGCCAGGGAATATACTCCCATCATGTAATTGTCATCGCCCAGGTTGACATGATACTCAGCCTTCTTGGAGTCTAAAATAATCGCTTTCCGAAATTCGGCGTCGGCATCATTGTACTTCCCCTGCGCCATATAAAGCAGACCCATTCCGTTATGAAAATCGGCCTTCATATCCTTGGCCTTCTTCAAACCCCGCTTGAGATTCTCCTCGGCGTCTTTCAGCTTGTTCAGTTTCATTTGTACCAGGGACAGGGCATAAAGACCCTCATAGAAATTCCGTTTTTTATCCACCGAAATCTGAAATTGCTCCTCGGCCTGCTTATACTTGCCCTGATTGAAGTATATATTACCCAGAGTCAGGTAATTATATTCATAACTGGGATCAAGCTTAATATCATTTTCAAGGAGTCCGATCGCCCCGGTAGTATCTCCCGATTCAAGAGCCTTGATTATCTCCTGTTTGATATCCTGGGAAAACAGGGTGAACGGAATCATAACCGCCGCCAGAACGATCAAAAACCTCAATTTTTGGATCGTATTTGTGCTTTGAACCTTCAAACTTAACACCTCACTTAGAGCCAAAAATTTAATCAAGTAAATTACGGTAAATCACTGTTTTGTCAAGCCTTTTGTTTCCTTCGATACAGTCTCTCAAATCTCCCTGTCCGACTGATTGTATTTCCTCTGATAATATCTGATCCGAAACATAAAATAAACAATCAGTAAAAGACCGATTATAACTCTGGCTATCGGCGACAACCCGACCGGCATAAAAATAACTATATAAAACCCCGCCACTAATACAAGGACTGCCGATAACAAATTCACAATTTTTTGTGGGCGCATTTTATCCATTTATATCTCCTGCAACTTATACAATCCACTCCCCGGTTTTCTTCCCGCCAATAACGCCCTTCAATATCTGCCCTATATCCGTGATTCCTATCAATTAGCATGCCGCCCCGACAATCATCGAGAGGCTTTGATTATCTCCTGCCGGACAACACCTTACATACTGCTCCCAACCATCGAAATCGCTTTCCTCCCGGACACCCGCAGTTATTGCGCTACCCCCCCCTGCCTCCTCTCTGAGAATTTTCCAATTTTCTGCCCCGCAAGTCATTACAAACAGCGACTAAATCATCCCGAAACCGAACCAGCCAAGACCGATTCGTATTTTTTTACTGCCATCAACGATAATTTTCATCTTTCCCAGATAATCTACCCGGTTTCCAAGAGTATCCACGGCCGGAGTAAAACGTAATTTCCTCACGACATCATAAAGCTGATTCTCCAGTGGGTCCATTAAAAACTTTTCAAAAACAACGGATTTCACCCGTCCGTTATTTCTTATCCCGACCGTCACATCGACCGTATCGCTGAATTGAATCAATTCGGTATTATGATATTGACCACCCTGGATATTTATGGGAAAGGGGGGATTGATGATGGAATCGAGATACGCCGCCGTTTCCAGGCGGAAAAGCTCCGGCAGTGACCTGTCGCCGCTGGATTCAGGGGGCAGCCACTCCCTGGTAGGATACAGGATGGACGGGAAAAAGCGGATGGTCAGGTATATTTTAGAAGGGATTTTAATTTCTCCGGCAACGGTCGGTGTGAATCTGGCATAAAGTAGCGCTTTGTCGGTTGCGGCGGTAAAATCGGGTTTGCCGATAAAGATCTTTTCATAATCAACCAGATCTCCCGCCGTATCCAGGTCTACACGATAAACGACGTAGGGATACATCCCGGTATCCCTCCCATTAGAGAAACGACAATAATACGACGGGAAACCCGCTAATCCCGGCATACGATAATCGTTGAGAAACATCATCGAGTCGAGCAGAAATCTATCCTTCCGGCACTCGGTTTCATCAACGGGGAATTGAAAACGGACCCCGGGACGACCATATTTGGTTTCAAAAGTGATACTGGCCGGAACGATAAACGGGATTGTTTTCCCGTCTCTTATGGCTGGATGAAATTCAAGATTCTCTAACGAGCCGCGAATATTCTCGATATAAACCGGCCGGGAATCGGGCCAGTACTGGAATGAATCCACGCGACCCGATTCATTAAGGAAAAAATGAAGGTTATATTCCAGGGGATAGCGGCTGGCGGGAATGTTTTCCCCTTCAATCGGTTCAAAGGCCCGGTCAGGGACAGGTATTTCCACCCCCAGCAATTCGAAAGCCTGACCATAAGGTCCTCCCCAGGTCAGCACAACAATCATGAAAATCAGCGTCGCCCGGTAAATCATTACCTGATTATAAACCCCTTTATCGCCGGTGTCAATTGCCCCGGACAATTTTTCATCCCTTGCACCAGGAGTCGGAATCATGCGGATTTCGATCTCCATAATATTGATACAAAATTATGTCAAATACGGATAAAGTTTCCTATGCCTTACCGCTCAGACGCGATATAATTGTCCTGATTTCCTCCCGATCGAAAATGAGTCCGGCCGCAAGTACACCGGCCATCCCGACCGCGGCGATTTCTGCAAAGAATACTGCCCAGTTTTCCGGCGGCTTCAGAAAACACAAAAATCTTGATATCAGGAAAGAAACCGCCAGGGCCGTCAAGGAGGCTTTCAGCATATTTCGATAAAAGGCCGCCAGATTAATATCCAGAATCATCTTGATCATCACCGGAACTGCAATGACATAGATAATAACCTGCGGAATTGCCGTACCATAGGCAACACCGGCAAGTTCATAATACCTGACCAAAATAATACTCAGCACCAGATTAAAAATCCCTTCGGCAATTATGACGTACAGCAGGTATTTATGTTTCTCAACCCCATACATTATGGAATTCGCGATAGACTGAGGCAGAAAAGCCGCCGCCGGAAGAATTAATATCCGGAGAATCATTGCCGATTGGTCATATCCCGGCCCCATCCAGAGTTTGATCATCGGTCCCCCGAAAACCATCAACCCGCCGGCTACCATAAAAGTGGCAAAATAGAGATATTTGGTGCCCCGCGTGTATATAAAGCGAATATTATCCTTTTTATTCAAAGCTTCATAATGACTGATCATGGGCCGAAGAGGAAAACTGACTGCCAGGACAAATGATCTCAGGTAAACGATGAATCCCGCCGCAATGGCATACATCGTCACCGACGAGGCATCGAGAAAATACCCGATCAAAACATTATCGGTATTGGCAATTAAAAGCCAGGCAATCGATATTAGAAAAGAAATAAAACCATAATTGACCAGAGTCCGGAATGTCTCCCGGTTGGCCAGCCGCGGATTTATACGGATTTCCGGGCGTATCCGGCGCAAAATCACGGCTCCGGCAATCATTTTTAAAAAGCCGAAAACAACATAACAGAGGGCAAAGGGAATCAATCCATACCCCGATTTAAACAGGATTATAATCGCCCCCGTGCGCAGGATATCCTCGGCTATCATTAAACCATAGGTAATATCAAAACGATGGAAGGCCCCGTGCGAATCGCCCCAGCACAACAGGCCGAAATTGAGAGCCGTATTGATACCCACCAGAAATAAAACTACCCGGCCCTGCCAGACAAGATCGGATGGGATTTTAAACCAGTCGAGCGCGAAAAAAGATAAAATCAGGGTCAGACCGATTACTGCCAGGCTGACCAGCGAATAGATGATAAACCCGGTGTTAAGCAGGGCATTGATTTTGTCATATTCACCCAGACCCAGGAATTTCGATATAAAACGAATCAGCGCCTGTTTCAGCCCCAGGTCCAGAATCGTCATGTAGTTTATTATGGAAACCGCCAATACCCAGACCCCATAGCGATCATTGCCGAGAGTGTGAATGATATATGGATTGACCAGAAAAACAAGAATTGCCCGGACCCCGAGCGAAGCCCAGCTGGTGGAGATATTTTTTCCCAACTGCCCGACAATATTCGCCATGATGGGGCAATATAATGAGATAAAATTCCGAGAGTAATATTTTTATCCAGGCAATCGGCATCACCAAGCTGCCGATTTTGGTCACATTAACAAATCGGCGCCGGTCCGGCACGATACAAATAATTAATTAAAAACGTCGCATCGAGAATATTAACTGTTCCACCGCCATCGGCATCGGCCGCCTGCACCGGTTCCGGAGCCGATCCGCCCCGATAAAGATAATTTATTATGAAGGCCACATCAAGTAGATTGACTGACCCGCCACCGTCGGCGTCGCCGCAGACAAATTCACAGGCATCGCCGATGCCGTCTTGATCGGTATCGGTCTGATCCAGATTGGGAATGTCCGGGCAATTGTCACAGGAATCACCAACCAGATCGAAATCGCTGTCAATCTGAGCCGGATTGTAAACCAGCTGGCAGTTATCGCAGACATCGCCGGTCCCGTCATCATCGACATCCCCCTGATCGGGATTATAAGTCTCAGGGCAATTATCACAGGCATAACCGAACTGATCTCCATCGCTGTCATACCGGGCAACCGTCTCAGCCGCCCATTCGGATCGTTGATAACTGCCATCCTGACTCTGAACCGACCAGTATATCACGCAATAAGGCGTCATATCGATTGTGATCGTCCAACTTGTATTATGCTCCGCATTGGGACACCAGCCCGGCGTCATCCCTGACATAATATCCTGGCCATCGGGAACCGTTCCGACCCGAAGGTTATACTTGAGCAAAGCCACCGGGGTATGATCATCCGAAGCGGGATTCCAGTGAAAAGTCACCGAACCGGAATCGGCGGCGGCATAAAGCCCGCCCGGCGTTGTCGGGGCCAGATTGATGATCGTATCAAGGATATTGTAATATATATATCCGTCACATCCGGCCTGATCAGGAAGTCCGTCATTATCAAGATCACCCAGCCCGCGCCAGTACGGCCAGGATTCGCCTGCGGAAGCGAGAAAACCGGTCCCGTTGTTTAGATATTTCGGCGCCACATCATCGTCACCATCGCAGTCAATATCAATCGATCTAAAATACCCGAAATCACCCGGCACTCCCAACGGATCATCCAGAAGTGTAAAATCCCCGGTCGTGGTGTTAAGATAACGATAAGTGGAACTACTCAGGTACTCCATCAGAAGAATATCCAGAAAACCGTCATTATTGAGATCGGTGAAAGTGCTCCAGGGCGATCCCGAAACATATGTATCCCTCAGGAGTACCCGCCCCGAAAAATCACGGCCGCCTTTGTTGACATATACGGCTGAAGCATTATCGTTATTGGACCATAGAAGATCATAATCGCCGTCATTGTCGAAATCGCCGACATCGACATCCTTGGAAATTCCATTCGGTTTGATGGCCTGATCAAAAAAGGTGCGGTTACCCTGATTCCAGAGTATATCGGCCGGGTAATCGAAACCATGGCCATTGACAACGATATCAAGATAACCATCATTATCCAGATCCCGAACCCGCCCGGCATAGACTGCCCCCGGACGGACATCATAGGCCGAATCGGATATGAAATGACCGGTTCCATCATTAAAATATATATAAACATGATCGCTGTCGGTCTGAACAAAATCCAGATCGCCATCATTATCCAGATCCCCCAGCTCATTGCTTCCCATCCCGACCGACAGGGAATCATAATAGATAAATCCGGTGTCGTCGAACAAGTAAACGGCCCCGGCAATAATATCATTGTGACCGTCATTATTAAGATCGGCAACGATATTCCTGCAATTTCCCCCGATAAAAATCCCGGATTTGGAAAAAACAGCCGCTCGCCCGGTTCCAAATACAATAAAACCGATCAGGATCATTATTAATATCCGCCCCTCCCGCAATACTCGTCGCCGATTCATAAGCCTCCTCACCCCATAAAATTAGCCATAGCCGTCATCAACCCACCCTGTTACGATCCGCAGGCAAATCAAATTTCTATACTCCTGAGATCGGATCTCTTCTGTCCACAGGTTTCAAAATTAAAGCATTATCTTAAACCGCTGATCCCCTGATAGACGTAATAGTCCGCATCTCAGTCAAAAATAAATACGGAAAAATGGCGCTCCCGGTTTCAGAACATTCTTCTCTTAATTATCAGCTCTTATTATTATCAGCTCTTATTATTATCAGCACACCGGCGCCGGTCCCCCGCGATAAAGGTAATTTATCAGGTAGGTAACATCCAGGATGTTTATACTGCCGCTCCCATTCATATCACCCGCCTCATCAAGTGGTGTCGGCGGCGGGCCGGAGCGGTAAAGGTAGTTTATTAAGTAGGTGGCATCCAGGATATTAACCGCCCCGCTTCCATCGGCGTCGCCGCAGATATAATCACAGGCATCGCCGATTCCGTCGAAATTACTGTCGGTCTGATCCGGGTTGGCCACCCGCGGGCAGTTATCGTCCGGACAGGTATTGGCCGGATATTCCGGGTCGCCATATCCGTCGCCATCGATATCGGTACAGTCATCACAGGGGTCACCCAGACCGTCATCATCGGCATCGAGCTGATCGGCATTGGCAATCGAGAGGCAATTATCACAGACATCACCCACCCCGTCACCATCGCCGTCAGCCTGATCATCGTTGTAAATATCGGGACAATTATCGACCGTACAGGTATTGCCCGGATAACCGGGATCTCCATAGCCATCACCATCACTATCGGTGCATAAATCACATACGTCGCCCATCCCATCACCGTCCCCGTCAAGCTGATCGAGATTGGCCGCCGCCGGGCAATTGTCGCACTCATCCCCGATCGTATCGCCATCGGCATCATCTTGTGAGACATTGGCCACAGTCGGGCAGTTGTCGCATTCATCGCCGACCTCGTCGCCATCGGTATCGGTTTGCAGGGAGTTGGCCAGCGCCGGGCAATTGTCACAGTCATCTCCGACCCCGTCGCTATCCTCATCGAGTTGATTTGGGTTCGCCAGTGACGGACAGTTATCGCAAACGTCACCGCAACCGTCACCGTCCGTGTCGGTCTGGGCCGTATTGCTCATCAGCGGGCAGTTATCATCATAGAAATAAATCCCATCACCATCGTAATCGATTGAATCGAAACGAACCATTTGCAGATAAACATTATCGTCGCCAATCAGACTATAGGAGTAAACGACTCGAACACCATTCTCACCGATATCGGCACTTCGATAATCCTCGACCACCTCGTGCCCGGTTTCGCTGATCGGTTCGGGCGTACTCCAGTCGGCGCCCCCGTTATCGGTTTGACTGCCGTACAGAATCTTATCCCTGATAAAAGTACAAACGAAAGTCGTCCCCCCGACATAGTCCAGCTCGGGGTAATTTTCACCGTCAACCGATCCGGCCACATAACTGCTGTTGGTCAGATGATCGAGATCGCCATCATCGGTATACCAGCAGATGATATCATAATCACCCGGTGTGCTTTCGTTGTAAGTTGCGGCCAATATCACCAGATTGTCGTTGTTGGCGGCTACCACGGGGTAAATAATATGCTGATCGGGATCGGTAAAGGATTTCTCCAGGGCGGTCGTGGTCGAATCCCAGTTGGCGAAATAATCCTGCCGGATAAACAATTTATACTGCTCATCGGTATCGTCATAGCGGTCATAAACAGCATATGTTTTCGAAGTGACATGGTCAATCGCCGCCGAGGTTGTCCGACAGCTGTCGGCCGCGGAGTAATAACTGATCATGCTGTAACCGAGAGCATCGGTCTGATAGAAAATATGCGGCGCATCAAACAAATCATAACCAGGGTAATCGCGGCTGGCCACCGCCGACATGAAACCCCAGTTCCATGATTGAGCCCCGTCATCGGCGGCCAGTTCAATCATTTTAATACTGTGCCATCCCTGCGAGGCATAACTGGCCCACCAACCCTCCCAGCTCCCTCCATTAACCGGTCCCGGGAAACTCATCAGCATAAAGGCCCCGCCGTTCTGGAACGCGAACGGAGCGACATAAGCCCCGTAAAACTGGGTCCCGGATCCCCAGTAATCAATCGTCGGATAGGTGGATCCGTACAGATCCAGATAGGCCGTCGAGGCCCAGTCGCTGTCGTCATCGATCCGTCCCCGCCAGTAAAGAACACTCGGCGGTGCCAAATCCGGATAATATTCAAATCCCTGAATCAGGTTTTCCGCATTGTCATAAGCCAGAGCCGGATGTAACCGGTAGTAGATCGAGGTGTCTCGGGTATCCTTTGGATTGAAACCGATCGGATCGACTTTGATCTCTTCCATTTTTATTGACGCCCGTTCCGGTTTTTCGGAGATTATTATCGAATGGATCGCCTCTTGATTGGTTAATACGACCGTTCTCTCGGCGAATGCCAATCCACAGATTGTCAGATAAATAAGTACCAAAAAAAGACCTGCCGATAATCCAAGAGTTTTCATACCGATTTCCTCCCGGTTATAGAGTTTTGGAATTATCTCCACTTAGGGCATTATATAAACAGTAGTAAAAGCGGTAAAATGAAACACCCCGCATTTATGACTTATTTATTATAATATTGGTTGAAAAAAAGGCCCTGTCAATCTATTTCATAAATCAACAGGACCGTTTTTTCAAAAAGATGGGCCAATATCGTCAGGGACAAATCGGGCCCGGGCCATTTTTATAAAGATAACTTATCATGTAGGTCACATCCAGAATATTCGTAGCTCCACTGCCGTTAACATCACCGGCCGCCGATGGAATCGGTTCCGGACCGCTCCGGTAAAGATACGTAACCATATAGGTCACATCCAGGATATTAACGGCCTCATTGAAATCGGCGTCTCCGCAGAGATAATCAAGCGATATCGTGGCCGATTCAAGCAGGGGACAGTAGTTTAAAATCGGACCATAAAAAAGCGGTTCATAAGAGGAGTATCCCTCGAATCTTACCTCCGTGGTCTGATCCAGACTGCTTCCGGCCGGAATGGTAAAATATATTTTCAGGATTGGGCCGTTTCCGGCCTCCAGGTCGGCGGTTGTACTCTCGATGTTGTAGAGAGAAAACATACAGGTTTTGTTGACTGGATCAAGACTGATTCTTTTGGCATAGTCGAAATACTCCGTCCGGCAACCGATAGTATTGAAAGAGTCATATGTAATCCCCAGCAGTCCACTGTACTGCACGGGCATCTTAATTCCGCGCAGAGGCACCGTATTGGCGGCGTTGACAACCACCTCCACCGACTGCCCCGGATCCCCTTTGATACTCATCGCCATCATGGTATCGGCCAGGACGGTAATGTACTTGGTGGTGGCATAACTGCGAATCTCGCCGCCGGCGTTGACTTGTAGTGTAACATCATAGCGCCCCGGCTGGGTGAAAAGATGTTTGGGCGATTGCACCTCAGATGTTCCCCCATCGCCGAAATTCCAACTCCAGCTATCCACCGTTAGCTCGCTTTCGCCGAAAAACTCCACCTCAAGGGGATACTGCCCCCAGGTTGTATCGGCTGAAAAATACACCCCGCGATCCGGTACAATATTGGTCATAGCATACTCAACCGAGGGACTGCAGCCGTCCCAGTTGCAATACAGATCATCGATGGCGTACCAGTAATTGTTGCTGCCGCCCCAGCCGTAATTCATATGCACCTGGTGGGTCTCACCGTACATTCTCCAGCCGTCGCAGACAATCGAATGACTGCTGATCCGGTACTGCATTGGCCGCCCGGCCTCGATTTCGCTTTGCATCAGGTTCGACCAGTTCAACAAATTATAGGCATAGCGATCATGCTTCTCGATTTGATTGAGATATCGAAAATGATCCGGGAAAACCTGCTGAACATCGGCCGTGTAAGCCCCGGAACCGCACACGCCGTAATCCATATTGAAAGCCACCCCGACCTCAAAACACAACTCGGTCAGGGCGTTTATTTGATCGAGGGTGCAACCACCGGTACACTGGTCGACAATATTGTCCCAGTCATAGGGATCGGTGTAGTCCGCCGTAATAATCTGGGAGGCACTGCTTCCTTCACAGGAATTATCCCCGTACCAAAAATATCCGTGTGTTCCGGTTCCCTCCGGCGGCCACCGGTGGTACGCCAGAATCTGAGCCGCGGCCGTGGCCACACAACCCACCACCGTTCGCCCGCCGTCGCCGTACGGGCATAACTGATTATAAGGATAATCCTGATGCCACTTGGTGGTCAGAAGCGGCCCCAACTCATCCATCGGAGCCGGTTTGTTTCCCTTCAGATCATCCTGAAACTCCTTTTCACTTTTAAGATATCTCGCCCACTCGATTCCATGTTCCGGTCCGAACATCATTTCATCTCTATCCATCTGAGCGGCCTCGATACTCCCGTAACGCTCGATGTACATTCCGATCCGATTGGCCAGAACCTCCCGCAACAGGACCGGAACCCCGTCGGCATCATTCCAGTCGATCCCGTTTTCATCCGAGTACGCCATAATCGGCGGCATTTCTTTTAACACGGGAATAACCGCCCAGCCCTCCGGTTCGAATTTGAAACATCGTCCCAAAAGCATTCCATCCTGCCGGATTTCTTCTTCCGATATTCTTTGCGGATCGGCCGCACCGGCCCAATCGCCCTGCATCATCGTGATATGGGTCAGCCAGTTGCCGCAAACCAGATCCATCTCCTCTTTGGTGGCCATGGTGCCGAAGACTGTTCCGGTCAATAATGTCATGATTAGTGCGGCCCGGATAAATAGCCGGGTTTTATGAAAGAACGATGTGAGCATGATCATCCTCATCTCTTATGCGGTTCTCGAGGCCAAACGTGAGGTAATGTCTTTGTCCAAATATAATTATAAATCAAAAAGTGTCAAGAAATTATAGGAACCGACAGGCAGTATCTTATAAACTGGAGGCTTAATTTTTGAGATTTGAAATTATAGGGATTGACGGCAAAATGCCTTTTGGGTGTAACCCCTTTAATTTCTTTCATCAAGCAAAGGGGTTCGACAGAAGTTAGTTGCTGCGTGATATTGAAATTCGTATGGTTATTTATGTAACGAAATAAAACCCAAAAATCCGAGGTGACCATGTCAAGAATAAAATCCCCCAAAATAAAAAAACGACGACTCGTGGCTGAAGATCTCTACCGGCTGGAATTAATGACATGGGCCGTTCTGTCACCCGATGAAAGCCGGGTGGCCTATACGGTCGAGACCATATCCGAGGACCACCGGAAATACTTCTCTCATATTTATGTCGCAGACTGTAAAACCGGTCGCACCCGGCAATATACTCATGGTGAGGTTAATGATCAAAGCCCGCTTTGGTCGCCCGATGGACGGCACCTTGCTTTTATATCCACCCGAAACAAAAAAAGCGGAATTTATATTATCCCGACCGAGGGTGGCGCGGAACGGAAAATTATTGAAGAGGATGGCTCTTTCTCCAGTCTGGTCTGGACGCCCGATGGACGCGAACTGGTTTTTGTCTTCCGGTATAACGATTCTCACACCGAAAAGGATGACAAAAAGAAAAGAGAGACTCCGCTCTATCGTCATATCACCCGTATTTTCTACCGTCTCGACGCCTCGGGCTTTCTGCCCAAAGACCGCTATCATATCTGGAAAGTCGAGATTGAGTCAGGTCATAAAACACAATTGACCGGAGACAGCCGCTATGATGATTATGCTCCGGCGGTCTCACCCGATGGTAAGATGGTGACCTTCGTATCCAACCGTTCCAAAAATCCTGATGTTGATTCCCTGTTGAATGACCTCTTTATTATGCCGCTCAAAGGAGGGAAAGAAAAGAAAATCAAAACCCCGGCCGGACCGATCACTGCCCCGGTTTTCTCACCTGATAGTAAGCGAATCGCTTATATCGGTCATGATAACCCGGACGATGGCTGGGGGGTGGAAAATCTTCATATTTGGACCGTCGGTGTTACAGGCCGCCCGGCCGCACGTGACCTCATGCGTAATTTCGACCGGAGTGTCTATGATACCACTATCAGTGACATGGGTGAAGGCCTAGGAATACAGCCGCTGTTCTGGTCACCGGATGGCAAACGTATTTATTTCGCTTCGTCCGATACCGGCTCAACTCACCTTTTCTATATCCCCTTTCGCGGCGGACGACCGACCCGTATCACCAGGAAACCATGCCATATCAAATGCTTTGATCTTGGTCAAAAAGGACGAACTGTCGCCGCTGTTTATGGCGACCTGACCACTCCGGGTGACCTTCATCTCCTGAAACCAGTCTATGATGCTGACCGAAAATCACAAAAACTGATAACCCTCAACAAAAGGCTTTTTTCCGAAATCGACTTCCCCAAAACCCGTGAAATCTGGTTTAAAAGTCATGATGGTATCGAACTCCAGGGCTGGCTGGTCACCCCTCCGGCATTTAACCGCAGGAAAAAATACCCGGCTATTTTGGAGATTCATGGAGGCCCTCGAACCCAGTACGGCTTCACTTTTTTCCATGAAATGCTGTGGCTGGCTTCCAGAGGATATATCGTCTTTTATACCAATCCGAGGGGCGGCACCGGACGCGGCGAGACTTTCGCCGATGCCATTTCCGGAGGCTGGGGTGAGATCGATTACCGCGACTGTCTTTCGGCCGCCGATTACCTGGAAAAATTGCCTTATATCAACCCCCGAAAAATCGGCGTTACCGGCGGTTCCTACGGCGGTTACATGACTAACTGGATTGTCGGTCATACCAATCGTTTCCGCGCCGCCGTGACCCAGCGTTCGGTGGTCAATCTCGAATCCTTCTATGGTTCCTCTGACATCGGTTATAATCTGAGAAAGGAATTCGATGGCGATCCCTGGACCAATTTCGAAAATTATCGGAAATGCTCCCCGCTGACCTATGCCGGGAATATAAAGACTCCGCTTCTGATAATCCATTCCGAGCAGGATTTGAGATGCGGTATCGAGCAAGCCGAACAGCTTTTCGCCACCCTGAAAATCATGAAAAAGACGGTTGAGATGGTTCGTTTTCCCGAAGAACCCCACGGCCTGTCCCGTCATGGACGACCCGATCGAAGAATTGCCCGGCTGGAATGGATACTGAAATGGTTTAACAAATATCTGAAATAATATCAGCCCCGAGAAATCAAATAGCCGGCCCCAAAAAGCCGGCTTTTTTACCGGCGGGTAATATATTGATTAAAAACCCTTTTCTTTCAAAAATCGGTCGGCCTCATCATAAGACCGAAAAAGCTTGGCGGATTCATCGGCGCCAGCCTGCTCAATCATCTGTTTGAGTTGGCGGGTCGTAACCGGATTATCAATGGCATAGATCGAATATACGGCGCCGTTTTCATGACACCAGCGCATATGCTCACCGATTATCTGGATTATTTCCGGATACGATGACTTCCAGTTGGCCAGATTGGTTAATTTCGACCATTTTTCCCTCAAAAGCGGCTGGACTGCCTGCATATAATCCTCATGATAACTGCGGGCCGTTTCCTCCTTCCAGATGCTATATATCTTTGAAATGACAATCTTGCGCTGCTCATCAATCTCAATATTGTAATACATACTTAGGCTCATGCTGCAACTCCTGATGTATTTGTTCCGAATTGTCCGTCTGGCGGCAATACTTTCTGTTTCCGGCAGTGGTTGAATTCTTTTAACGTTTTCTAAAAACCATTCTCTTTGAGAAATCGGTCGGCCTCTTCGACAGTTCGAAACACCCGGCTGATTTCTTCGGTGCCCCCGATTCCGAACATCCGCTTTAACTGGCTCAAGGTCACCGGATTATCAATGACGTTAACCGAGTAAACCATCCCGTTCTCCCGGCACCATTTTAAATGCTGTCCGATAATTTCAATGATTTCGGGATATGATGACTTCCAGTTACGCAAATCTATCAACTTCGCCCAGGGGCCTTTTAATAGAGGTTTGGCTGTTTCCATAAATTCCCGATAATAGTCATTGGCCGTCTCTTCTTTCCAGATACCATATATCTTCTCCCTTATTATTTTCCGATCCGGATCCGCCTCGATTGTAAAATTCATACTAATATTCATTATAACTCCGATCAATACTGGATATAGCGGAAAACCACGCGTACTATAAGGGCGAAAATGGTATCGACTAGCGATGCTCTAATAAATGATATATCGGCAAAAAGTCAAACACTTTCTGCCGCTCCACAAATAAAAAAGATGCCGCCGTTACCGGCGACATCCTTCTGGGAGGGACTATGTGTAAGGCACTATATTATACGCCGAATTATTAAATTGATCTCAAAAAAATTTAATTTTTTTAGATTTTTTCTCACTATTCTGCGGTTGATACAATTGTCACGGTTTTGTCATTAATATCCCATATGCCGAACTCCCGGAGTAAAAAAAGGATATCTCACTTCAACAGTATAAAACGATAGATTTATGTTAGAATATTAACGTCAGATAGTTGCCGATCATAGACTCAGACAATCCATTCTCCCCCCATCGCAACAGCCGTGGAAATCACCGCTTAAGATTGGTTGTAAAGGCGGCGCCAAAAAGATAAGAATATGCCCGCGAAGACCATAAGAGTGCCGATCCAGAGCAAATTGATCAACGGTTTTCGAGAGATATCGAGAATCAGCCGATCCGGTGGGGCGGTTTCGATCAAACCCGGTATTGAAAAAGCCGCCATTCCATTGTCGGCATAAATCCGATCCAGAAAGATATCATAATCCAATCCCGATGCCAATCGAACCGGTTCCGATTTCATTGACCCCGTCCCACCCGATGGATCACTGACCAGGAGCGGCGTCACCGTATCTATCGTCCCATTGTATTCTACCTGCAACCTGGCTCCGACCGACATGGCCGACTGTGACGCGTGCGACCCAATTTTAAAACCTAAAAAAGTTATCGAAATACTGTCCAGGACCCGGGTTTCCCCTTTACTCAGTATCAGCCCATGCCCACTTTCGGTTTCCTGAACCTCCTGTGGAGACAGATACAAGTCGGAAAACAGCCTTTTTTCGATATGTGGGCGTTTCATAATCCCGTCCATCCGCCGGGTATAGAAATAATGAGGAAAGGCCTCAATCCGTCGACCATCCTTTTCCAGGGTCAGCAATATCTCATTGTTTGGCTCCATAATACTTCCCCGCATCCCATGATAGATAATATCATAACCCATGGCCGTGGAACACCATTCCCTTGGCAGGGTAATCCTTTCGCTGGAAGAAAAAGCCGACGATGCCAGAATTCCGAGAATCATCAAGCCATACCCGAAATGCGTCAGATGCCCGCCCAGATGACCGATTCGATCCGGGATATATTTCCATATTGCGATAATCTGGGAAGCCGCCGCAGTGGCAGCGGCCCCGATAAAAAATAAATAGGAAAAATCGGTGACATCCAGCAATACGGCGACTGCGACCGCCACCACTCCAATGACCATGGCCGCGATGATTTTGCCGGACCAGTCCCCATTCAGATAAATCATTATGGTGAAAACATATATCAGAGCCATCAGGGATATCGTCAGATTGGACATTTCGGTCAAAAATATTATCCCGCCAACAAGCAGGCCAAACGCTCCGGCAATCGTCACCCTCAATTTTAGATCCTCCCCCTTTCGGCCGGCCATATTTATAAACGGGCCCAGGGTCATAAACAGGCTGAAGACAATCGCCAGCGGAAAGGCAAAGGTATTATAGGTCGCCGGTTCGGCGGCCGTTGGTGCTTCCGAAATATACCTGGTCAAAAACGGCAAAGAAGACCAGAATAATACGATCAGACCAAAGGCCAGAAGCAGAACCATCCCCGCCAGAAGAATAAAATCTCGTGAATAAATATTGTAATTCATCGGCCTCCCGATAATCTCTCCGCGGTTGGCCCTTAGAAATATAATAATAGTTCCGATCAGGAAAAGGGTCACGAAGGCAATCAGGACAGCGTTAACCCCCAGATCGACAAATGAATGGACCGAAAAATCGGCCAGCACTCCTGAACGGGTTAAAAAAGTGCCGTAAACCACCAGGAGAAAAATAAAGACCGATAGGAGAAGATTCGATCTTCTCATCGCCCCGATTCTCTTTTCGATCAACATACCGTGAACCAGCGCCAGCGAAATCAACCAGGGAATCAGGGAAGTATTTTCAACCGGGTCCCAGGCCCAGTAACCACCCCAGCCAAGAGTTTTATAGGCCCAGTAACCGCCTAAGACATTGGCAATGGCCAAAGCCAGCGAGGTTAAAACTACATACGGAAAGACCAGCCTCAGCCAGTCGGTGTAATCACGGCGCATCATGGCTGTCACGGCCAGCGCAAACGGCACCCCCGCCATGGCGAAAGCCATAAACATCACCGGCGGATGAATAACCATCCAGGGATCCTGTAACAACGGATTTAACCCGGCTCCCTCTGAAGCCGCGAATTTTAGCGGTTCGAACGGCGATAATGTGATCAGCATAATCATCAAAAATAAATTGACGAAAGTATACACCACCATTCCCGACAAACGATACCGCCCCCCACCGTGAATTATGATCAGACCGAACAGCGAACTGAATAGAAGCCATAGAAGATAGGTTCCTTCCTGCCCGCCCCAGAAGGCCGACACCAGGTAAAAAAACGGCAGATCGGTCGAGGAATAACTGAAAACATACTCTATATTGAAATCATGGCTGAAGAAAAGATAAAATAAATATGTCGAGGCCGCCGCCACCATGACAATCTGAAGGTAATAGGCCCTGGTGGCCAGATTATAAAGATTCTTCCTGCCGATAGAGGTAATTAAAAAGGCCGTTCCCGAAAGAAGGGCCATACCGAATGACAGGAAAATTGCCAGATTGCCCGGAAGTCCAGAGTCCATATATTTCTATCCCTGTGATTGTTCCGCCAGCCCCTGGTATTTCGATGGGCACTTCACCAAAAGCTTCTCGGCCTCGAAAACACCATTCCCCGGTTTTCCTATGACAAGAACCGAAGTGGCCTGGTCGAAATTCCCCGGGACTATACCGCCGTAAACGACTTTCATCCGCTCCGGGATTTTTTCACTGTCGTTCTTGAGTTCGATTATGGAAAATTCCAGCCGATTTTTTTCGGCATCAAAATGAACATCATTGAAATCTATCCGGCCCGCCACCTGAACTGTTCGTGTGGCTTCCCGGGCTTCGGCAAAAGTGACATATTTAATTGTGGTTTTCAGGAAAGCCGAGGCTCCCCAAATAACGAAAACAACTATGATTATCGATCCGATAATATATTTAGCTTTCATTCTTCTTTTCCAGTTTTCTCAACTTCTTATCCAGCGAAAACATATATAAGAATATCCCCAGCCAGATTATGAGAACAACAAGCATTACGATAAAGTTCACATCCATTTTAACTCCCCGATAGACTTTTTTCTGCCAGCCGGGCGGTCCTGACCGACAGGCCGTACATCCATAAAAACAGCATCGTAAATGAAAAAAGCGACAATCCAAAAATAATCGCGACCGACGCGCCCATGGTTATCTGCCCGGTTTTATCCACAATCGAATCGGACGGGTGTTGCGAAAAAACGGCATAAATACGGGGCAGGATAAATATTAAAAACAGCGCCGACACCGCAAACAGAATCGACATAACCGCCGAGAGCGCCGCCCGTGTCTCGGGATTGGGCAAAGCCGACCGAAGGGCAAAATAGGCGCCGTAAATAATCAGAAGAATAAAAATCGAAACTTCCCTGATTTCCGACCAGTTCCAGAATTCACCCCAGGTCATCCGTGCGAAGATCGAACCTGTAACAGTCGCCAGAATGCAGAAAATCAGGCCCAGTCGGGCCGCCGTTACCGCCCTCAAATCATCATCCATTCGGTGATTTTTGAGATATCTTATGGAAAAAAACATGGATATGATAAAGGCCAGCGAAGCCACCCAGGCCTGAGGAACATGAAAATAAAAAATCCGATAAACATCCGTCGCGCCGACCGCACTCCCGGGATTCATCGGCGACGGAGTCATAAAAGCGGCGATTATCACGGCGCCCATAACCGGCAGTAAAAGTATTTTCCACCACATAATATCTTAAGCAATCTTACGTATTGAAACGGCCATAAAGTAACTAAAATAATCTACAATTTTAATCCTCTTTGACATCTTTACTGTCGCCAGACAAAATCAAACAACATCATCGAAACCGTTATCATAACCACATTATAGGCAACCAGAAGTTGCAGTGGCGCGGAGATATCGCCAAAACCACCGCCCGCCAGACCGACCTTGCTGATCTCGATCACCGCTATCAAAAGCGGCGCCAGCACCGGAAACGACAACACCGTAAACAAGGCACCCTTGATCGATGCCCTGGCAACTATGGCCGCAATGATGGTAGTCGCCCCGGCCAGACCGGCTACGCCTAAAGCCAATCCCGTTAAAAATACTGCCCAGTTATTCGGTGAACTATGGAACAGAATTATAAACAGCGGAACGATCAATATTGCCAGCGTTGTCAGGAGAAGCAGATTGAACAACAGCTTGCCGAAAAAAATAGTCAATCCGGGCGACGATAATTTCAGAATCATTGCCGTCCCGGTTTCTTCCTCCCGAATGAACACTTGCGCCAGACCGGACATGGCGGCGAAAAAGAGAATAATCCAGAACAGGGCCGCCAGCAGTTCGGTCGACGGTACCATCATCCCCAGCGACATGGATATCACCGTCAGTGTCACCAGCGCGAACATCACCACGGCGTTGACGGCATACCGGGTCCGAAATTCCGAAACCAGATCCTTACGCGTGACCGCCAATATCTTAGCCGCCCAGTTGACAGAGTTGTCCGGCAAGCGAATACTCCTCCTTCTCATTGGTGGCCAGTATCAAAATGACATTCTCCCGGTATAAATCGATCAATCCACGAATGATTCCCCTACCGGCTTCATCAAGATTGGCGCTCGGTTCATCGAGTAATAATACTTTTGGCCGCTTGATAATGGCCGCGGCGTATTTAAGACGCTGTTTCATCCCGGTCGAATATGCCTCGACCATATCACCGCCCCGTCCTTCCAGACCAACTTTTTTCAGAACCGTTTCGATCTCAGTATTTGTAACCTTTTGACCATTGACGCGGGACAGAAAACGCAGATTTTCGACGGCTGTCAGGGAATCGTATAACGCCAGATATGGAGCCACCAGAGATAATTTCGGACGATACATATCGAAATCCAGCTTACAGCCATTATCTGAAAAAATCACCCGGCCTTTGGTTGGCAGTCCCAATCCCGTTATAATCTTAATAAGAGTCGTTTTCCCTGACCCGTTCGGGCCAACCACCGCCAGCGATTCTCCGGGTTGCAGAGTAAAATTGATATTCTCGAATACCATGCGGCGCCCGAACCATCGCCCCACATTTTCCACATTAAGTCTGAGCATATATTAATCAACAGAATAACGCCTGCGATCGTGTCAAGTCAAGCCTATAAAACCGCAAACATTTCACTCAGTTACGCCAAAATTGCCTTGACTAGTTCCTGTTTTGCCGACACAGAGGTTTTAAAACGTCCGCTCTGTATTCATGATTTCGAATTTATGTTAAGAAATCGATTGCAGGGATTTTTTTTTAGTCTATATTAAAGATGATACTGACATAAACTGACCACAATACTAAAGTATTAAAATTTGAGTCATTCAACATCATAATAAAATTGATTGATTTTATATTGGCTTAACCTCACGGGAAAATCTTCCGACACCGGAACATAATCCCCGTTGACAGGCGATAAACATGGGAAGAAAAAACGAGAGGCAGTTATGAAACCGTTACAGGTGACTATTCTTGCGGCCATCATCATTCTGATTCTGGGTTCCTCCGCAAGTGCCCAGATCAGCGCCGGAGGTACTCCGGTAAGTTTCGGCAAAGCCATTATCACCGAACCGCCGGAGATGGAAATGCCGGCTTTCGATATCCAGGCGATGCTGGCCGAAGATGCCGAGGAAGCCAAGCTGGGGATACCATTCCGTTTCGGCAAACCATTTGAGGTCGATTTTAATCTTGATAATTCCGGTTTCTGGACTGAACTCGAGGATGGCAGCCATATTTGGAGAATTCAAATCGTTTCCCCCGGAGCATATTCCATCAATTTGATTTACAGCCGATACCGTCTTCCCGATGGAGCCCGGCTCTTTGTGTACAACGAAGACCGGACCGCCGTCCTGGGAGCCTTCACCTCGGCCAACAATAAAGACCACGGGCAGTTTGCCACTTCTCCCACCCCCGGCGAAGCCTGCGTGGTTGAATATTATGAACCGGTCGATGTTCGCGGCAAGGGTGAATTGACCATCTCGAGTGTCATACATGGTTATCGCGATGTTTTCGGATTTGGTCGAACCTCGGCCGATAAAGGCTATGGCGAATCGGGGTCATGCAATAATAACATTAACTGTCCCGAGGGAGAACCGTGGCAGGATGAAAAACGCGCCGTGGCCATGATCCTGACTGCAGGCGGTTCGCGGATATGTTCCGGATCCCTGGTCAACAATATCCGTCAGGATGAAACCCCCTATTTCCTGACTGCCAATCACTGTCTCGGCGGTGAAACCACCTGGATTTTCATGTTTAATTATGAAAGTCCCGGATGCACCAATGCCAATGGGCCGACCTATATGACCGTCCAGGGTTCGACCCTCAGGGCCACCTATACCACGTCCGACTTTGCCCTGCTGGAATTGACTGAACAGCCGCCGGAATTTTATGGTGTTTATTTCGCCGGATGGTCCAATATCGATGTTGCCTCGACTTCCTCGACCGGCATCCACCACCCCAGCGGTGATATTAAAAAGATCTCTTTCGATTACGATCCTGTCACATCGGCTAATTATCTCCAGACTTCCGGAACCACCCACTGGCGGATCGGTAACTGGGAAGACGGGACGACCGAAGGCGGTTCCTCCGGTTCACCCCTGTTCGATCAGAACCACCGCGTGGTCGGACAGCTTCACGGCGGTTATGCTTCATGCACCAGTATAACTCCGGACTGGTATGGTAAATTCGCCATGTCATGGGACGGCGGCGGGTCATCCTCAAACCGTCTCAAAGACTGGCTCGATCCCGATAATACCGGGGCTACGACTCTTGATGGTTTCGATCCCTATGCCAGTGTTACCATCACCCATGATCCTTTATCCAATACCATTGACACTTTGAACGACTACGGAGTAATCTGCACTATCAAATCCAATGCCGATCTGGTTGCCGATTCTCTCCTTCTTTTCTACGAAATCAATTCCGTCTGGTCCACTGATTTGCTTGAGTCAACCGGTGCCGGCGACGAATATCATGGTTTCATCCCGACTCAACCTCAGGGAACCTCGATCTATTATTATATATTCGCCAAAGATTCAGAAGGTCGAGTTGATACTACCGATATTTACAGCTTTATGGTCGAATACATTCCCGCCATTTCTGTAACTCCGGCCTCTTTCGATATAACCCTGGAACTGGATCAATCGACTCAGGATACTCTGGTGATTACCAATAGCGGCCTGGGGATTCTCAACTACAGTATTAAGACCGAATCGACGGCTAAAAACAGCGGTCTGATAGCCCGGCTTGAATCGGAAAACGGTTTGGCTCCCGCCCGTCGGGATTATTCAGAAGAATTTTATACCTATTATGAACCAAAAGGTGACTCCCCTTCGCTCTGCGGGTATGTGGTCGATAAGGATGCCGGCGGCCCTGATGAGTACGGTTACTACTGGATTGATTCCGATGAACCCGAGGGCCCGGTTTTCGACTGGATCGATATTACCGGAAGCGGGGAGGATATGGCCGACCTTCTGGACGATGACAGCTATGCCGGTCCGTTCGATATCGGTTTCGCCTTTAATTTTTATGGCAACGTCTATACTCAATTGTATGTCGGCTCCAACGGGATTATTGGCTTCGACACCACCAGTATGAAACTGCGCCAGCGAACCCCTCTGCCCACCGCCACCACCCCGAATAATATCATGGCTTGGCTGTGGGATGATCTCGATCCAACCGATGATGCCAATCCCGGCGCCCAGGTTCTCATCCATAATGATGGCAGTCGCTGTGTGATCCAGTTTGTTGACTACCCCGAATATAACGCGGCCACAGGCGATGTTATTACTGCCGAGGTAGTTTTATATAATGACGGGACAATTATTTATCAGTATCTGTCTATTGCTTCCGGATTCGATGTTTCATCCTGTGCCGTGGGAATAGAGAGTGCTGATGGCACTGATGGCCTTGAAGTAGCCTATCTTTCCGAGTATCTTCATGATAGTCTGACCGTCAAATTCTTTCTTCCTTACCAGTGGCTGACCATGGGCAAAACGGCCGGCGTTCTCGAATATAACATGGCTGATACCATCCCGTGCGAATTCGCTACCGCTGAATTAGATACCGGTCTGTATAATCTGAATATTATCATTTCCAGTAATGATCCCGATCAACCGGATAATCCCTGGAATATTCCGGCCCAGCTTCATGTCACCGCCGAACCGACTTATGTCTGCGGCGACGCCAGCGGAAACGGATTGGTCAATATCCTTGATGTCACCTTCCTGATTAAATACCTTTACCAGGATGGACCCGCACCGGATCCAATCGAGGCGGGTGACGCCGACGGAAACGGAGCGATTAATATTCTTGATGTCACTTACCTGGTCCATTATTTATATTTGGAAGGTTCGGAACCGGTTTGTCCATAGGCATTGAGTCAGCGGGAATATCCGGCCAAGAAATCAATACTCTCAAGACAGCCTCACCGGGGCTGTCTTTTTTTATACAGTTTTCTATAGGGGAGTCTTTTAATCCTCTATCGTACGGTTCTTCATATAGTAGCAATCAATAGCCGAACAATAATATAGAAAAATAAATGCCATATTCTCATCCCGCCGCCGTTATATCTAAACTGGTTACGGGTTTTTGATTTTCTTCAAGATTATCGTATCAGAGGTCGATAACCGGAATATAGCTTCATGAACGGTGCTCTCGCACCTTCCGAAGTCAGATAATTGAAACTAATTTCGATCACGATAGACTGATGTCTGAATTGGAAGGAGAAGCGATATGAATGAAAGGCGAAGACACGAAAGAAAACCGACCAAAACCTATTTCGCCGTTCTTGATCGGAAAACCGACCTGCTCATCGGTTGCCTGGCCGATATTTCTAAACAGGGTTTGAAACTGGTAGGCGAAAAAGAAATCTCGGTAGGTACTGTCGAGCAATTACGACTGGTTATGCCAAAAGAGATTGATGGCAGTCCTTATGTCACATTCGATGCCACCTGTGTCTGGAACCGACAGAGTGATGACGGCAATTATTTCGACATGGGTTTCCGGTTTTCCACTATTGCTCGAAGCGAATTGAAAAGAATCGACAAACTGATGCGCAGTTCCCTATTCAGGGTGCACAAACTGGCCGTTGTCGGACCATAATGGTTTTTGCATTCGTGTAATCCGATCCGGATTCTGGGCCTGACACGGCAGGTTCAGGACCTGTGATCGCTCCGCCTTAAAAAGCCCTCACATCATATCATAGGGATCGATATCGACCACCGGCCTGGCACTCGAAATCAGACCAAAATTAGACTCGTGATATTCCCACTCTCCGATGATTCTGATCGCCTTGAGTATCTGTCTGGTTTTCAGAAACAGATGGCGGCGGTACATCCCCCGCAACCGGTACAACGGGCTGGGAGCCGGACCGAGAATTTGTCCCGACAAATCATTCTCTTTCACTTTCATTTCCAGGCGTTGCCGGAAATCCAGGGCCGATTTCTCCAGTGACTTTTCATTTTTTGACGACAACCGGAAATTTATCAGATGCGCAAATGGCGGATACTGCAACTGCTTCCGCGACAATATCTCCCGGGCGTAAAAGGAGTCATAATCCTGCCGCGCCGCATCATCGATCAGGTCCGTCTCAGGATTAAAAGTCTGGATGACCACTTCCCCCGGAATAATCCCCCGGCCGGACCGCCCCGAAACCTGGATCAGCTTGGCAAACAGTTTTTCCGAGGCCCGAAAATCGGGCATATCCAACCCGATATCTGCCATAAGGACTCCGACCAGAGAAACATCGGGGAAATCAATTCCCTTGGTCACCATCTGAGTTCCCAGTAATATATCGTGTTTCCTCGAGGCAAATTCCGACAGGATCACATGGACCCTGTCCCGACCGGCCGCCGAATCCGAGTCCAGCCGAACTATGGCCGCCTCGGGAAATAATTCGCCCAGCTTATCTTCGATTTTTTGCGTCCCCGTCCCCAGATGAAGGAAATTATCCCCACCGCAGGATGCACATTTATTATAATTGCTGTTTATAAAGCCGCAGAAATGACACACCAGCCGATTGCCCGAACGGTGATAGGTAAGACTGATATTGCAGTGCGGGCATTCCGGAGTAAAACCGCAGTCCAGGCACTTAATCCGAGGGGAAAAACCGCGCCGGTTAAGATAAAGAATAATCTGGTTTTTTTCGTCCAGAGATCGGCGGATTTTGTCTTTAAGAATCGGCGTAAAAAAAAGATCCCCCGTCGAATATCGCTCTTTTTTCAAATCAACAACCCGAACCAGTGGAACCGCCGCCTGTTCCGGTCGGCGCGTCAGTTTGAGAAGACGATACCGGCCCGACTCGGCATTGTAAAAAGACTCCACCGAGGGTGACGCCGAACCCAAAATAATCGGAATTCCGGCCATCTTGGCCCGCATCACGGCCGCATCGCGGGCTTGGAAACGCGGCGAGGGATCATCCTGCTTGTATGATTCATCATGTTCCTCATCCACCACGATCATTCCAAGGTTCTCCATTGGTGAAAAAATGGCTGAACGAGCCCCGATAACTATCCGGAAATGGCCGTTACGAATATTCTGCCAGACCAAAACTCGTTCTCTGGATTTCAGGGCCGAATGCAAAAGCGCCACCGAATCGCCGAAAAAAGCTTTGAAATAGGTCAGAAGGGTTCCGGCCAGGGCGATTTCCGGAACCAGCACCAGAACCGTCCCTCCGCGTTCGAGAACCTCCCGGGCCAGGTGGCAGTAAACCAGAGTTTTGCCCGATCCGGTTATGCCGTATAATAAAAATGGTTCGAACCGCCCCATACAAGCCATAATCTTTTTTATCGCTTCGGCCTGCTCATTATTAGGAGTGATCGTGTTAATCTCCGGACGCGGTCGAAAATAGTCGAACAATCCCGGCAAGCCGTAAACCGGCATCAGAGTATTTTGTTCAACCATTTTGCGAAAACGATATTGGCTGACGCCGCTTTCAAGAATCGCCTCCCGGCTTAAGAGATCGGCCTCCGGGGCAAGAGACGCCAAACGATCATAATCCTTATTCCCTTCGCCATCCAGTGGTGCGAGCTTGTACCCCAGTATAATTTCGCCTTTAATCCCCGCAATCCCCGACCAATCTGCTTTAAGGGCTCCGGTGGTCACCAGCCTGTCAAGCAAACCCGGCCATCCGGCTTCCATGGCCTTTATATCCCCGGCGCCGAGAATACCTTTGGCTCCAAGCCGACGTCGCCATCCTGCCTCAAGTCCGGATTCCCCGGCGACCTGTTCGAAAATATCCGTTACCCGGTAATGCGGCTTACGAATTTTGCGTAAGTCCGGCGGCAGGGAGGCATTGAGAACATCACCCGGATTGGCAAAATAATACTCACTCATCCATTGTAGGAATTTCCATAGCTCGGAATTGAAGAGCGTCTCATGATCTATGACGTCGATGATCGGTTTCAACCGTGCCTTCGGTTCGATTCCGGTCGATTCGACATAATATCCGGCCACCCGGCGGCGTCCCAGCGGAACCAGACAGCGTTGCCCCGGCCGAAGAGAAATCGTCCAGCCTTCGGGTAGACTATAGGTAAACAGCCGCGGCGGCATGTTGGGGATAGCTATATTTACCAGTCGGTTTTTCATCTGAAAAAAAAGGCAGGCCATCCTGGCGGCCTGCCTTACTCCTGCCGATTGACAGGTTACATATTTTTCAATTCTTCGGCCTTGCTTTTGGCGGCTTTGGCCTTCTGGGTCTGGCCCGATGATTCATACAGGTCGGCTAGAATTTCCCACAAACGCACATCACTTGGATCCAGCTCTGAAGCCTTCTCGAATGGGGCTATGGCCTCATCGAATTTCTGCAACTGAACGTAGGTATCACCCAAATCGATCCAGTGTTCCTTCCGGTTTGGCTCCAGTTCCGTCAACTTGGTGAAAACCATCTCCGAAGCATTATAATCCCCGGTAATCATGCTGATAATTCCGTAATTTTCCAGACCGGTGATATTTTCCGGATTCAACTCGACACCTTTCTTGAAGTAGGTCGCGCAGGAATCGAACAGCCGATCGCGCTCAACTATGAATTTCTCCGCACTCTTTTGATCCCCATTGGTCTGGTACTCCTTGACGGAATCTGAAATCCTCTGCGATTTCAGCAGGTAATACTGACCGATATCGATAAAGGCATCGGCATCGGTGGAATCCGCCTTGACGACCATCATATTGTAGGCAAAGGCCGAATCATACAACTGTTTATTATTGAAACAAATGGCCACATTGGTCATCGTCCCGACATCATCGGGAACCTTTTCCAGCAGCTTCCGGAACCACAAGATGGCATTATCCCAGTCATTCTGCATAATAAAGGCATAGGCAATATTCTGAATTATATTAAGAGAATCGGGAACGATATTATGGGCCTTGATAAACCAGGCCGCGGAAGAATCAAGCATCTTCAGACGGTCATAAACTATACCTGTACCCTCAAAAGCCCGGTACTCACTGGGGTCCACCATCATCGCCGCCTTGAAATAAAGCAGACTGCTGTCAACCGCGGCATCAACGATTTTCTTAGCTTCCGCTTCGATCACGGAATCGGTTGCATTGCGGTAGGTCGGAAGATATTCCTTGTCAAGATGACCCAGGACAGTTATAGCGCTGTTGAAATTTTCGATCCATAAAGCGGATTTGACCGAATCCAGAATATCATGATATTCCTTACAATTCTTCTTCAGCTTTTTATCCGTCTCTTTGTCATCGCAACTGATGTAAACTGAATCATAACTGGTCATCATGGAATCAATCAGGTCGTTTTTCCTGGCGAGATCGTATTCCCGGCTGACATATTCCCCATAAATACTGCCTTTATAAAAATAAGCTTCCGGAAGCGGACCTTCGTTTTCCAGGACCTCATTAAGATACCCCATGGCTTCCTCAAGTCGGGGGGGATTCCCGCGCATGGCAATTTTGGCCGATGAAAGCAACGCCCCGGCGTTTTTAATTTCCTTCTTCCGGCGCTCCGCAAAAACCGGTACGGCCAGCACGGCAATCAGAACAAAAATAATTATCAATTTAATCCGTTGCATTTAATCCTCCTAACTCCAGTTCGCCTCGTCTCATCCAATTTAAATGGCGAATTTAATATCTTTTGTACGCCCTGTCAACCACATAAAATCGTTCTAACTCCTGATCCTCACCAGAAAGTCGATAACCGCCTTTCCGTTGGCCAATACCGGGACCTCGAATTCAATCGTCACAGCGTCCTTTTTCTTATACTCATAATTCGTCTTGATCATCTCCCAATCACCGTAAAATTTCTTCTCGACCTGGATAGTGACGTTCTCATCCTTATGATTGCGCAACTCTATTTCATAAGAATATTCTTCCACCCGTTGGGAGACTTGTTGCATGTTGAGTATCTTGGTCTCAGCCGAAATATCGAAAGCATTGCCAACCGTCAATTTCACTTCCTCGTCTTTGGGCGTATGGTCGATTCGGTCCTCGCCCAGCAGTATCATGGAACCATCGCTGTCGGCTTTGAAAAGACGGACTCTCCCTTCCGGAAGCGGCATCCCCAGACCGGCCTGGATCGAATTGACGAATTCCACCGAAACCTTGACATTTTTATCATTAACATCCGGTTGATAATAATATTTCTTGGTTACCCTCGAAGCCGTCGGATCGAACAGAGAAATCTGCTTTATCTCATTATCCGCAATAGTCGCCTTCCGCGGAAGAGTATAGAGATGATACTCGAAAAATTGTTTTTCTTCAAAACCGGCCGAGCCCTTGGCCAGCATCATATCCTCGGCCTGCGGTAGATATCGCCCACCTCGTACCTGAGGCGTTGCCCTATTAATATCCCCGGCAATCAGCTTTAGAGTGGCATCACGGTAGGCCGCGCCGGAATTATTGGTGATCGAGGCCCAACCCGAAAAAGCCAAATCTTTTTCCTTTTCATCCAGTATCCCCACATACTCCGCCGACCAGTTCAGACCGGCGGTCTGATAACTGACCCGGCAATCGGCTTTTCCGGTAAAATCCGAATTGTATTTCCAGAACAGCGTCGGCCGAGTCACCAGCCCTTCAGGCAAACCAGGCAGGTTAGCATTGACCACCTTTTCCATCCGGACGATTTGAATCTGGCCTCCCTCACCCCTGAGAACCGATGATTCCCGGTTGGTGGATAGCAATTCTCCGCTGTACATCTGGCCGTTTTCATCCATCAGGTCAATCTTCCGGTCGATATATTTGGCATATATTTTATCCGGTGACGCCAGATCATAAGAAAAATTCTGCTCCAGAATCACCGCCGCCTTGTTTTTCTCAACCATCTCGAATCCAACCGAAGTCGGATCGATCTGCGAGGGCACGTCGACAAATGAAACCATTCCCATCCCCTTGATAAAATCAAGCGCCCGGGTTTCATGGACCACACCCAAATTACTGTTATAAACCGTGACTGAAAGATCCCCGGCCACAGCCCACCCACAACCGATAATGGTTGCTAAACCAACCACTCCCGAAATTAAAAATCCTCTCACTTAATCCTCCTTAAATGATTTGTAACTTATACACCGACAATTGGCAATTCTTCCCCGGCAATCAACAAAAATCTGCCCTGTTTCCTGTAATCCGTTATTCACTCGATATTTATATGTCCGGTCTTGAAGTCGGAAAATATCAAAATCGACGGGAACAACGTCAAAACCGTTTCTTAACAGATTCAAGTATTTGCCGATAAACAGGATATGGCCGCAATATATCAAACCAGTATCATCCTCTTCGGGAACAAATTGAATTCTCCCCGATGGGATGAAATTCGGGCAGGAATGAATTCCCCGGTGGCTGGGTTGTCAGTTTGCGATAAACCCGGTATTCCTCCCTGTCAGACTGCCGAGGCAACAGCCTATATCGACCTGGAAAAGGAAGAATTCCGGCAGGAATCATTCTACGAGGAGCTTTCCGAATCATTCGATAAATTGAAAATAATCGGTATCGCCGATTCCATTTCCGACGATCAAACTCTGCGGTTGGCGCGGATGGGCGTTTCTGAAATTCTCTCCCACCAGCAATATCGGGATCACCTGGAAAGTCTGCTAAAAAAGGAAGAAACATCACCAGCAGTAAGTACTGTTGTTGCAAATAAATATGATATTTCCGCTATTATCGGTCACTCGCCCCGAATTATGGCTACCAAGGAAATGATTGATAACCTCCGTGATGTCGATTATCCCAATGCCATTATTTTCGGCGAAACCGGAACCGGCAAAGATTTACTGGCCAAGGTGATGCATTATAGCGGTATCCGCCGCAATAACCATTTTATTGAGGTCAATTGCTCGGCCATCCCCGATGAATTATTTGAATCGGAATTGTTCGGCCATAAAAAGGGTGCTTTCACCGATGCCCGGAACGATAAAAAGGGCCTTTTTGAATTCGCCGATAACGGGACCATCTTTCTTGATGAGATCGGTAACCTTACCCCCTCGGCCCAGGCCAAGTTACTTAAGATTCTCGAAAGCCGAAAACTCCGACCCCTCGGCACCGTAAGAGAAACCGAAATCAATGTCAGGGTTCTGGCGGCCACCAATATCGATCTTGAACGGGCTGTGGGTGACGGCCGCTTCCGCGAGGACCTGCTTTTCCGCCTGAACCTGATCGCCATCCATCTTCCTCCCCTTCGGGAACGTAAGGAGGATATTCCCGATCTGGCCAAGAATAATTTCGAATTTTATCGGTCTCTTTATAATAAAAAAACTCTGGTTCTCGAAAAAGGTGCCATTGACAAACTGGTCGAACACCACTGGCCCGGTAATGTCAGAGAATTACGAAATGTGATTGAACGTTCCGTCCTCCTGACTCTTTCGCCTAAAATCGGCGCCCGGCAAATCGGCGAGGCTATTATCAACGGTCGTATCACCGCCCGGGAGCGAAAATTTATCAGAGTGGAAATTCCGGAAACCGGCCTTGCCCTGAAATCCATCGAAAAACAGATCGTGGGCGAAATCCTTAATATGGTATCCTGGAATCGTTCCGAGGCCGCTCGGATTCTCCACATATCCCGCGCCCGGCTTCGGAGGATTATGGAAGAGAATAAGTTACAAAAAGATCGCCGCCATTGATAAAAAACCGGTTCATTTTGAACCAGTTCGTATTTAGAGACAATGCCATACCTCACAAAAGCTTAACCACAATTCAACAGCTCGGTATAAAAATTGGGCTGGTTTGTTTTGAACCAGACAACCCATCGGCCCGCTTTTAAATGGGTCTTTCGATCGCTGTCGACAGGACCATAATCTTTTGATAGATAGAGACATAAACAACAAAATCCCATTTCGGCACAAATTTTGTCTATATCCTTTTACGAAGCACTAAAAGGGTTAACGGAAGGGAGAACGAAATGGTTAAAATGAAGGATTACAGAAGCATCATGGCCTTGACGGCTCTGGTTCTGATGGCCCTGTTCTCGACGATCGGCTGTTCGAAAATGCCGACCGCCAACGATGATCCGGCCACCACAACGCTTCTGAAACGCAATCTGTCGGCATTGAAAGTTACTGATGCCGTGGCACATATCGACACTGTTCTGAACGCCGCCGAAGGCGGAGTTGTGACACTGCTCGATGTGGAACTGGATTTCCCACCCAAGGCACTGCCGAATGACACCTTGATTTCCATTGACATTCCCGATCTGGCGGTGTTTGCCAATGATTTCGGAACCAACGGGCTGATCTTCAATGTTCCGGTCAGGGTGACCATGAGTTATCGTGACGCCGATCTTTCCGGCCTGGACGAAACCACCATTAAAATGGCGTGGTACAATCCCCATAGCGGCAATTGGGATATCATTGACTGCCATATTAATCCTCTCGATATGACGGTCACAGCCTTTGTCAGTCATTTTTCCGCCTATGCCCTGATAACCGATGAATGAACGAGGAGCTTTGGATATTAACGGCCCAGTAAAGGCAAAAATTAGAGAATAATGGTAATAGGTGAACGCATGAAACAGGATGCAAAACAGCTACTCGATCTGGCCAAAGGCTGGATGAAGCAGGGAAATACGACGGTCGTATTCCAGCTCCTTAGAGATGCGCTCAAACTCAATGAAGCCGATCAGGACAGAATGGTTGGGGCCATGATTTCCAAGGAATTAGGTCGAGCGTTCATGCAGACCGGCCAATGGGACAGGGCAGATGATGCATTCCGGCAGGCCGCGACAATCTACCTTTATGAGGCGGACTATCGCGGAGCGGCCGAATCAATCAGGAATCTTGCAAATATGAAATTCCAGATGGGTCAATTCGGTGATTGCGAATTGTTGTGCGATCAGGCTGTCGATCTTGCCACCAAATCTGGTGATTTCCAGCTTCGGGCAACTATCCTGAACACCCAGGGGGCCCTGGCATCAATCCAGGGTATGCAGAAGGAATCGATTAAAATCTTCAATTTGTGCCTGTCAGACTTCCGCAAAGCCGGTAACCGATTGCGCCAGGCTTACGCTTTGCATAATATCGGCCTGGCATACCTGGAGCTCGGACAATTCCCCGAGACTAAAAAGGCTTTCGAGGAAGCTATGACTATGGCTCTGGAGAACAACGATACCAACCTGGTTGAAATTTGCTACCAGAATATGGCAAAACTGCAATTAAAAACCGGCGATATCGTCGCCGCACGCTCGCTAATTTCAGCGGCGGAGGAGTTACTTGATACGCTTAAATCTCCCCAGCTGGCCGCCGATCTGGCCATTATCAAGGCCATGGTTTACCGCCAGTCCGGGGATCAGCGTCAGGCGCGCACTATTATCGACCGGGCCCTGAAGCTCACCCGTTCCAATAACCTGTTGCAGCACGAAGCGGAACTCCTATATGAGCTTGGCTGCCTGGAAATCGAAACCGGTGAAGCCAGTGCGGCCCGTTCTTCGCTTGAAGCCGCCATCACCTTGCTTAAAAAAACCGGCGGTAATCAACTGAAAAAAGCTGTCGAAAAGCTAAAGAGTTTGGAGGCTTCGGCGAAAAATATGATAAGAGCTGCATGAATACCGCCTGAAGGGAATGCCGCGGAATGAAACAAATAGCCGGCCCGCCATCTGAATACTCCGGCATCAAGTGGGTTGAGACTCTTTACGAATTCCTTGAGCTCGCTCGCAAGGCAAGCGATAGCTTCGACTACGAGCGAGCTCTGATGCATTTGGATAATCTGGAACAACTCTGGCTGACCAAAGGACTCCCCGCTTTTTCACCGGAACTGCGTTATGACTTGCATCATGAGAAAGGCAAGGTCCTTTCCCGGCTGGGTCGATACGCCGAAGCGGTCGCCCAGTACCAGCAACTTTTGGAATATTGCCAGGATAAAAATCTGGCCCCCCGGAGGGTCGAAGTTTTCCTGGAAATCGGCCAGCTTCTCGCTAAAACCGGCGAGCTGGATCGGGCTCTCGGTTATGTCCACCGCGCTCTGGCGGGCAACCGCCGTTTGAACGATCCCCTGGGAATTTGTAAAAGCCTCCGCAACCTGGGTGCTATTTATATTGAGCTGGGAGAATTCGATGATGCCGAGGCCGCCTATGAAGAAGGGATCGGTATCGCCCTCAATAATCAGCTGAATCTCCTCCATGCCGATCTGTCCAATAACCTCGGGACAATCAAAAATATTAAGGGCGAATGGCAGGCGGCTCTGGAATGCTACAAAACCGCCCGGACTACCTATGAATCCGAGGGGGAAGTCCGCAAATCGGCGTATACATTCAATAACATCGGGATCACTCTGATGGAGCAGGATGATTATGAACAGGCCCATCAAAACTATGTCGCCGCCCTGCGGATTGCCGATAGTATTAAAGATGAATCGCTCATTTTAATCCTGAACATCAACCTGACCGACTTGCTTCTCAAAATAAAGAATATCCCCGAGGCCCGAAAATACTGCCTGTCCGCTCATCAGTTGATTCGCAATAAAGGTCTCAAGAATAGTCAGCTTGTCGAAACCATCAAACTGGCCGGGAAAATAGCCCTGTTCGAGGAGAATTACAATGAGGCTCTGGCCCGGTTCAATGAAGCCCGCGACCTGTGTGAGGAACTCGGCCTGCAGTTTTTAGAAGCTGAAATCCTGTTTGAAATCGGCAGCCTCTGCCAGATGACCGAGCAGCATATGCAGGCTCTCCAGATTCTGGAACAGGCCTTCCAGCTGTTCCATCAACTCAATGTAACCGGCCGCCTTGAAAAAACCCGTAAATTGATTTGCTCGGTTGAAGACTTATATTTGAAAGTCTTTGAGGCTATGGCTTCCCAGGTCGACCAAAAAGACCCTTATACCAAAGGGCATTCCGACCGTGTCGCCAACCTCGCTCTTTTCATAGCCCGAAAACTCGGCCTCTCCGATCATGAAACCAAATCGATTGTCGCCGCCGGGCTGTTGCATGATATCGGAAAATTGCAGGTTCCCGATGAAATCCTTAAGAAACCGGGGCGACTGACACCGGCGGAATTCGATGAAATCAAAAAACATCCCGATACCGGAATACGGATCCTGGCCGGCATTAAATTGCCTTGGGAGGTCATTCCCCTTATCCGCCATCATCATGAAAAATTCAATGGCGAAGGATATCCGTCGGGCCTTTCCGGTGATAATATCCCGATCGGCGCCAGAGTTATATGTGTGGCCGACGTTTTCGATGCTTTGACTTCGGCCCGGCCTTATCGTAAGGCCTTCGATGCCTCAAAAGCCATCGGCATCATGGAGAAAGAAATGATCGGATCCTTCGATCCGGTCGTCCTGGAAACCCTGATTGAATTAATTACTATCGGCGAGATCGATCATATCATCAACCGCCAGACCGATGCCGACGAGATGTATAAAATATGGGCGCAGTGCCGTTTCACGCCAAATCGCGTCGAGAGCCTGGTCTGATTTACAATTCCAATAAATAAAGATTGCCTTAAACCATCTCCTGTCTTATTTCTAATCGTATTGACCGAATAATGATTGTTATTGGAACCACTCCTATGAGTAAAAAAAAACGCTCCCGGCCTGAAAAAGACGATCCCGAATCAACGGGAGCATCCTGCCCCATATCTCCTGGTAAAAATACTGTTGTCTATATCTCGGAAGGCCAGCTTTGCCCCAACTGCGGGTTCGCCTCACTGCAACGCGAACCCGGAAATATCATCAGGTGTCCGATCTGCGGCTATGGCAATGGTGCCGGATGTACCTGATAGCCGGTTTCATTATCCGCCGGTCGGCGGAATATCGAACAATATCATTTAAGATTGACGCTTACCCACAAAAAAACTATCCTCAGATATATGGATCACCAAACCCGAACAGAAATATCCTTAAGGCAGTTATTTCTGCCCCCTAATCTGTTAACTCTCTCCAGAATCGCCCTGACCCTGCCGATTGCCTGGCTGATCATGGCCGGGACCGGACAGGCGACCCTGATATGCTTTATCCTGATCACCATTGCCGCCATCACCGATTTTCTCGATGGTTACCTGGCCCGACATTTAAACCAGATCACGCCGCTCGGCCTGATTCTGGATCCTCTCGCCGACAAGTTCATGGCTATCACGATTATTATTATGCTGATTCTTTCCCGTGATTTTTCTTGGTGGCTGGCTTCCGTCATAATCCTTCGCGATTTGCTGATTCTGTCGGGAGGCGCCATCCTGAGTCACCGAGGCGGGCGGATCCCGCCCTCAACTCTGACCGGTAAGTACTATTTCGCGGCCCTGGCAATCCTGCTTATGACTTATATTATCAGGTTTGATTTCGGGATCGGGATGTTTGGTTATATTACCATAATCCTGCTAATCTTATCGACTATCATTTATATTCGCCGATTTTACTATTTTATCCGAACCGGCGCTGATCGGATCTTTAAGGATAAACCACTCTATATCCGGCTCCGGGCCGTCGCCGTTATAATAACAACCATGATTTTCCTCTACCGGCTATATACCGATTTTCTGGGCGGCATAATCGGTTAGGCCCCAAAAAAAGGCCGCCCCATATCCGGGCGGCCTCTGACTCATAATTAAAAGAAAATAATTTATTCTTTCCCTTCGTCTTCTTTCTTCTCTTCGCCTTCGGCAGTGCCCTCACCTTCGCCCTCGGCTACTTCTTCGCCCTCGACCACTCCGGCTTCGGCAGCGGTTTCCGCGGCCGTCTTAATGACTGTCGGAGGAACCACCGTCACGATAGTTCTTTTGGGATTATCCAGAATTTCAACTTTCTCCAGCGACAATTCACTGACATGAATTACGTCGCCGATCATTAAACTCGACACGTCAAGATCAATCCGATCGGGAATATCGGTCGGCAGACACTCCACTTCGATTTCCCGAATAATGTGTTGCAAAATTCCGCCCAGTTTGACACCCTCGGGTGTTCCGATCAGATGGATTCGGACCGGCACTGTCAGTTTTTTCTTCATCGAAACCTGGTACAGGTCGACATGTTTAAAATCCCCCGAAACCGGGTCGCGTTGAAGATCTCTGATAATCACCTTACGGCTGTCGTTCTCACCGTTGACCAGCAAATCAATCAGTTTTCTGGAGCTGTTGCCGGTCCGCATTAAAGCGGCCAGTTCTTTGTTGTTCAGAGAGAGTGAAAACGGTTCCACTTCAGGACCATAGAGAACGCCGGGGATAAATCCTTTCATTCGCAACTGCCGCGAAGTACCTTTACCGGTTCCGATTCTTTTTTCGGCGGATAGTCTGATTTCATCCATTTCTATTTCAACCTCCAATAAATTATTTACGTATTCAATCGGGAAAATCATTAAACAAAGAGGATACCGATTTTTCCCCGGAAATCCTCATTATTGCCTCGCCGAACAAATTGGCGCAGGTCAAAACCTCAAACTTTTCGGATAACTGCTTATTCTCAAGATTCAATGAATCGGATATATAAATTTTCTGAATGGCTGAATCATTGATCCGTTCAATGGCGCTCCCCGATAATACGGCATGCGTGCAGATGGCCATAATCTCCAGGGCTCCCTTTTCCGCAATCGCATTCGCCGCCTGCGTCATGGTACCCGCCGTATCAACCATATCATCGCGGATGATTATATTCTTGCCTTCCACATTACCGATAATATTGACGATTTCCGAAAAATTCGGTGCCGGCCGTCGCTTATCAATTATGGCCAGGTCGGCCTTACAATGTTTGGCGAAAGCCCGCGCCATCTTTATCGAACCCACATCGGGTGATACCACCACCACAGGCTCGCGATTAAAAGCCATAACCACATCCCGAAAAACCCGGGTCGAATACAGATGGTCGTGCGGAATATCGAAAAACCCCTGAATTTGCGAAGCATGCAGGTCCATGGTTATTATCCGGTTGGCGCCCGCCGTGGTTATCAGGTTGGCCATCAACTTGGCCGCTATCGAAACCCGCGGACGATCTTTACGATCCTGACGGGCATATCCGAAATACGGTATCACGGCTGTTATTCTGGCCGCGGAAGCCCGGCGCGAAGCCTCAATCAACATCAATAACTCCACCAGGTTCTCGGCCGGAGGATTGGTCGATTGAATAATAAATACATCCGCCCCGCGAATGTTGTCGTTTATCTGGACAAACACTTCGCCGTCAGAAAATCTTTTCACCTCACATGCGGCTAAATCTACCCCGATATACTTGGCGATTTTCTCCGCCAGCGGTCGGTTGGCATTACCGGTAATAAGTTTTAATTCCGCCATCATAAATCCCTGAAATTTCTTAGTTTAACAGTATAATAATAAAGCTTCAATTTGGCAAACGATTATTTGGATAATTATGAACCGGCCGGCTCAGCCTTGAATTGGCAGCTTTTCGATATTTCGGGAAGAAGGCACCCGTCGCCATAATCACTTATGGCTGGGGCGCCAGGATTCGAACCTGGGAATGCAAGCTCCAAAGGCTTGTGTCTTACCGCTTGACGACGCCCCAGGGCACTAATAATTCAATACGTTGTTGTTCTTGACTTCGGACTCGTAGGCGGCCAGAATTCGCTGCTCCAGCAGTTGCCGGGTCTCATTGTTAACCGGATGCGCCACATCCTGATGAGAACCGTCCGGCCTCCGGCGGCTGGGCATTGAGATAAACAACCCCCGGTTGCCGGATATAATCTTCAGGCCGCGAACCACGAAAACGTTGTCAAACGTCACATTGGCAAATGCCTTAAGCTTATCCTCATCCCTCAAAATAATCCGAATCTCTGTGATTTCCACGTTCGATCCTCCCGGCAAAGGTCTTTGTAATATCTATCCTGCAACCGGCCAGGCTGTCGGAAAAACCGGATATATCTTCCAGTCATCCTTCTGCAATCGATTCAGGTCTTCCTTTTCGGGCATTTTCTCAAACAGCCCGAAAACAGTCGGACCGGAACCGCTCATACGGGTCAAAATGGAACCACAGTCTGTCAAAACAGCACGGATTTTGTTAAGTACCGGGTAATTCTGAAAATGATTTTCCTCAAAATCATTCCCAACCCCGCGGATCAAGTGCACCAGATCCGAAAAACCCTTTGGCTCAGGCAACTTAACATCATCCCTGCGGCCTGTCAAGGCCATTTTAAGACCCGCGTAACTGGCGGTCGTCGATATTGCTATATTTGGAATTACCAACACGATGGCATAATCGAGCGGTAGCTTGATTTCATCTATAATCTCTCCCCTTCCGGTCACTTCGGCCTGACCTCCTGAAAAGAAAAAGGGAATATCCGAGCCAAATTTCGCCCCCAACGATTTCATATCCGACACACTTAAGTCTAAATCATACATCTGATTAATGGCGAAAATGGTCGCCGCTGAATCCGATGATCCGCCGCCCATTCCGGCGGCCACGGGAATATTTTTGGTCAGATTAATCTTCAAGCCGCTCCCAAGACGATATTCCCTAAAAATAAATCGAGCCGTTCTGATAATCAGGTTTCCATCATCAACCGGAATTCGGTCGCCGTATTCGCCGATCGTTTTCAACTTTATGCCGGGGATCGACGTGTTTTCAAATGTCAATATATCATAAAGACTTACGGCCTGAAACCAGGAGTAAATATTATGGTATTGATCGGCTCGCCGACCTAATACACGCAGAAATAAATTTATTTTCGCAGGTGTCTTCACTTCAAGTATGTCCATCCTATTCACCTCTTAGATTACCTTGGTCCGATTTTAATACATAAAAACATGAATTTCCCCAAAAAAACCAGAAATTTCATTCTGCCTAATCCCAAAAATTACCGTTCTCGTCATATCCGGTAGCCCCCAATCCATTATCCCAAATATTGTATTGACTTTTACCCGGGGTGCTGTTTCTTATGTAAATTTGGAGAAATCGAGTAAAAAAGGAGTAATGTAATGGGTAAATCCTTAGCGGAAAAGATCCTTGCCGAACATCTTGTCTCCGGAAAGATGGCTCCCGGCGAAGATATTGCCATAAAAATCGACCAGACTCTGACTCAGGATGCTACGGGGACCATGGCCTACCTGCAGTTCGAAGCGTTGGGTATGAATAAGGTCAAAACCGAAGTGTCGGTGTCCTATGTCGACCATAATATGCTTCAGGCCAGTTTCGAGAACGCCGATGATCACCAGTACCTCCAGTCCGTAGCCTCCAAATATGGCATCTATTTCTCCCGCCCTGGTAATGGTATCTGCCACCAGGTACACCTGGAAAGGTTCGGGGTCCCCGGCAAGACCCTGCTCGGTTCCGATTCTCACACCCCAACCGGAGGCGGTATCGGAATGATTGCCATGGGAGCCGGGGGACTTGATGTTGCGGTGGCGATGGGCGGCGGCCCTTTTTACTTGAAAATGCCGGAAATAATCAATGTTTATCTGACCGGAAAACTCAAACCGTTTGTGACCGCCAAAGATGTTATCCTTGAAGTTCTGAGAATTTTAACGGTCAAAGGCGGCGTCGGCAAAATTATCGAGTATGGCGGTCCCGGTGTGGCCGGGATGTCCGTTCCCGAACGAGCCACTATCACCAATATGGGGGCTGAATTGGGCGCCACCACCTCCCTTTTCCCCTCCGATGAAAAAACCGGGCAATTCCTGAAATGGCAAAAACGCGGCAAAGATTTCCGTAAACTGGAGGCTGATCCGGATGCCACCTATTCCCGCATAATTAAAATCGATCTTGCCAGACTGCAACCTCTGATTGCTCAGCCGCATATGCCCGATAATGTCACCCCGGTTGCCAAACTGAAAAATATCGGTGTCTGCCAGGTATGTGTTGGTAGTTGCACGAATTCCTCCCTGGCCGATCTGACTATCGTAGCCAAACTGCTCAAGGGGAAAAAGGTCCATCCCAATGTGTCGATGACTGTTTCACCCGGTTCCAAACAGGTTTTCGAGGCTATCGCCGCCAGCGGCGCGCTGACCGATATTATTGCCTCCGGGGCCCGAATTCTCGAATCGGGATGCGGACCGTGCATCGGAATGGGTCAGGCTCCGTCCACCGAGGGAGTCTCGGTTCGATCTTTCAACCGCAATTTCCTTGGCCGGACCGGGACTAAAAGCGCCAAAGCCTATCTGGCCAGTCCGGAAACATGTGTTGCCGCGGCGCTCACCGGGGCTATCACCGATCCCAGAAAATTGGGCAAATATCCCCGGATAACTCTACCCAAGACAATCAAAATCGACGACTCGGGGATTATCCCGCCCTCAAAGACTCCGGCTAAAGTCACAATTATCCGCGGTCCCAATATCGCCGAACTACCTCTGAATATCGCCCTGCCTGAAACCTATACCGGTGAAGTGATATTGAAAGTCGAAGACAACATCACCACCGATCATATCATGCCGGCCGGGGCTAAAATCCTGCCCCTTCGTTCCAATATTCCCAAGATTTCGGAATTCGTCTATCATGTGATCGATCCCGATTTCGCCCAACGGGCCAAGGAAAAAGGCGGCGGTTTTATTATCGGCGGCGAAAATTACGGTCAGGGTTCTTCCCGCGAACATGCCGCGTTGGCACCCATGTACCTCGGGATCAAGCTGGTGGCGGTCAAATCTTTCGCCCGTATCCACCTGGCCAACCTGATTAATTTCGGAATTCTTCCCGTCACCTTCGCCGATCCGGCCGATTATGATAAAATCTGCCAGGGTGATACGCTCGAGGTGCCCCGGTTCAAAGATAACGTCAGCAACTCCGACAAACTTGAGATTGTCAATAAATCCAAAAATGAAACCTACTATTTGAAAATTGATTTGAACCCGCGCCAGCGGAAGATTATCAATGCCGGCGGCCTGCTCAATTACACCAGGGCCGGTGGCAAATAAATAATTAGCTGAAGGTATAATTGATGACAGAAAATAAATCCGAATCCGAACCAAAAAAGACCCCCTTCTATCGTTACCACATGGAAGCCGGGGCCAAAATGGTTCCCTTTGCCGGTTATATCATGCCTGTCCAGTACACCGGCATGACCGAAGAACATCTCGCGGTCAGAAACAATGTCGGCATGTTCGATATCTCTCACATGGGAGAATTCGACATCTCCGGGCCGGATGCCCTTGCCTTTTTGCAAAAGATGACCGTTAATGATGTCTCCCGACTATCCATCGGGGAGATTCAGTATTCATGCATGTGCTATGATGATGGCGGAATTGTCGATGACCTGCTGGTTTATCGTCTCGAGGATCGCTTCATGCTGGTTGTCAACGCCGCCAACCTGGACAAGGATTTCGACTGGCTCGAATCTCATCTTGAAGGCGATGTGTCGCTGGTGAACCGTTCCGATGACTACGGACTGCTGGCCATCCAGGGTCCCAATGCCCACAAAGTCGTTGCGGAAATGTCCGATTATGATTTCGAAAACCTCTCCTACTATCACTCCGCGATGGTAGAAATGGGCGCGCACCGGGTTTTGCTGTCACGAACCGGATACACCGGCGAAGACGGCATGGAAATTTATATTCCGGGCAAAATCGCCGATGATATCTGGGCTATGGCCATCCGGGCCGGAAAACAATATGATATGAAATTGATCGGTCTGGGCGCTCGCGATTCGCTTCGTCTGGAAATGAAAATGGCTCTTTACGGTAACGATATAGACCGGACCACATCTCCTATCGAGGCCGGCCTGGCCTGGATTATCACCCTCGATAAGGGCGACTTCATCGGCCGCGATATTATCGCCCGGCAAAAAGAAGAAAAACCGAAACGGCGGCTTATCTGTCTCGAAATGGACGGAAAAATCTTTCCGCGCCACGGTTATGATCTGGTTCATGAAGGCAAAGCAGTCGGCCAGGTGACTTCGGGTATCTTCTCCCCCAGCCTGCAAAAACCGATTGCCCTTGGCTACTTACCCCTGGATCTGACCAAAATCGGAAGTCAGGTCAATATAAAAATCCGGGATAAGCTATTTCCGGCGGTGGTGGTCAAACCGCCGTTTTACAAGGAGGGTTCCCACAGGTAAATGCGTACCGAATTATTTCTCATTCCCGGATCGGTCAGTGAGGAACGTCTGGCCGGAAAAACGCTGGTGATGATCGACGTCCTTCGGGCTTCGACCACCATCTGTCAATCTCTCCGGGCCGGGGCAAGAGCCGTTATTCCGGTGGAGCGCCCCGGTGAAGCCGCCGAATTGCGCTCCAAACTGGGTGTCGAGGATACCATCCTTGGCGGGGAACGGAAAGGCATAAAGATCGACAATTTCGATCTCGGCAATTCACCCCTGGAATATACCGAAGAGCGGGTCAAAGGCAAAGTGGTTATTCTGACCACCTCAAATGGCACTCAGGGTTATGCCCGGGCCAACGCCTCCAAACTGATTATCACTGCCGGCCTGGTGAATATATCCAGAGTGGCCCGAAAAGTGGCCGAGGCCGGACAGGATGTGGCAATAATCTGTGCCGGCGAGGAAGGCGATTTCTCGATTGAGGATACTCTCTGCGGCGGGATGTTGATTGAACGCCTTTTGATCGGCGAAAATCTGGATATGGAGTTGAATGATGCGGCCTCGCTGGCTCTGCTTCTCTATCGTTCTAATAAAGACCGGCTGAAACAGACTATCGCCCACGGCGAGCATGGCCGTTATTTAAAGCAGATCGGTTTTGATGACGATGTAAGGCTGGCAACCGAGGCCGATTCCATCGCGGTTCTGCCGGTCCTGAAAGATAGAAGAATCGTCCTGGATGAAAGTTAATTTCATCCTGACACGGGACCGGCTGTAAAAGGAATTATGAAGAAAATATTATACTGCCTGGCTTCAATAATTTTATTTGTCGGCTCAACTGGCCTGTCATCTGCAATTGCAACCGCCGCGCCCAACGGGGTTGAATTCGAGCTCATTGTCCGCCAGAAACCGGCGGCTCTCGACAAATACTTCGAAATCACCCGCGATACCGTTCAGGCCGTGATTGGCCGCCGGCTTTATACCTCCCTGGTCAATATGACCCTCGATCTCAATATTGAAACGGCCGACTCCCAATCGGTGACTTTCACCGGCCATCTGGTGACAATCGGCCGCGATCCATTCAATCTGGGCGAGCGTTATCGGATAGAATTTAATCTTCCGGCCCGCATGGACAATATCCCCGGCAAAAACGGATCGGTCTATCAACTCCTTATCAGCCCCCGTCACCATGTCGATATCGACACTGTCCTTTGCCCTTATGATCCAGGCCGCGATGGCGATTTTAAAATGGATCCGTCCTCGCATTTCAATATCTACTATGTCCCTGGCTCGCTGGCCGATCACTTCTGGAATAATATAAAAAACTATCTCGAGGCCGATATCACCCAGTTCCGTCATGCGCTCGATATCAATGCACCCGGTAAGATCGATCTCCATATCGCCCCCTGCGCCGTGCCGACAATTCACTGGGATAAGCGCTTCGGTTATGCCATCGACCCCGGACGATCGAATATATACGCCATCCATAACCTGTCCTTCTCTTCGGTCGATGCCATCCTTCCCAACATGGTTCTTCTGATGCATCTCTGGGGATATGCCCCGCCGTTTCTGGTCGAGGGTTTGGCCGGGTATTTCGATTTCGTCACCTATAAGATGAAAAAAATCAAAAAGGCCGGCGACTTCCCCATACCGGAACAGCTTCTGACCACGAGCGGATATTATAATGCCGATCCGGACCGGGCTGAAATCATCGCGGCCTCATTTGTCAAATTCCTGGCCGACAGCAGGGGAATCGGCAGCGTTCGGAAGCTGTACGAAAAATCCGATGATCTCACCCTGATGCGAAATATAACCGAAATTTACGGCCTTCCCATTGATTCACTGGAAGCCGAATGGCTTCATTACCTGGATACTTTGCATTTGAATCGAAACCTGTTTGATCTTTATGCCGGCAAAGCCAATGCTCTTTTCCGAAGCGACCTGCAACTGGAATACCTGGAAGTCATGACTCAATATGACGAAAATTCCTTTGATTCACTCGACACCTGGCGTAAACTGGCTACGACCTGTTATCAGTACGGCCATTATTACCGGGCCGAAGAAGCTTATCGCCGACTTCTTAAAATCGACTCGGCCAAAACGGTGTACTATCTGATCTTGGGCAATCTGGCCATGATCAATGGTGAATATGATCATGCTTGGACATTAATGGATACCGTCCTGGCCTCCGACAGCACCTACTCCACCGCCCTTCTTCAAATGGCCATGATTCGCCTGATTAAGGGTGATACTGCCCTGGCTCTGGATCTTGCACGGAAGGGGTTGATTCAAGAAGAAACCGTGGCCGGGAAAATTGAGTATTTACTTTTTCTCGGAGAACTTTATGATACTCCCGGTAAATACCGCGACTCCGCTAAAGTTGAAGAAAACTATAAGGAAGCTTTGCTGTCGGCCACCGACTTGATGCAAAAAGTGCCGCAGGATCCGGCCATGAAACTCCGGGTTGGGATGGCCCTGATGGGTTTGCGAAGGTACGATGAGGCGCGGCAATATCTCGAGGTGGCCCGGTTTACCGAACAGCGAACATTTTATCTCGGGCGAATCGCTCTTTACCTTGGCCGCCTGTACGACCTGATGAATGACCGCGATCGGGCCATGGAATACTATCGTGAAGGTCTGGGGCCGGGTGTGGCTTCGTACCACCGCGATCTCTGTCAACATTATCTCGAACAACCTTACAAAAAATAACTTGCGTATACTATTCACATGTTCAACTTCCTGAATTCTGCTGTCTTGATCGCCGCGGCCGCGGCCTTGATCCCGCTTCTGATTCATCTCTTTTCGAAAAGAAAAGTCAAGGTGGTGGAGTTCTCCTCACTTCGTCATCTCAAAGAAATGCAGAAACGCCAGGTCCGCCGTCTCAAAATCAGGCAGATTCTACTGCTTTTACTCAGGATGCTGATTATCCTGACCGCCGTCCTGGCCTTCGCCCGCCCGGCTTCCAAGGGAGGTTATGTCGGGTCTCATGCCGGCGTTTCAGCTGTCATTCTTCTGGATAAATCAGCCTCGATGCAACGGCAAGTCAAAGACGGCCGCCTGTATGATTTGGCCAAGCGCGCCGCCGCCGATATTCTCGGAAATTTCGGGGAGGCCGATGAGCTCCTCCTGATTCCGTTCGACCGACAAACTTATTTCCCGGCCGGGGAAAGATTTTTCAGCCGCGATATCGCGGAGAAAATCCTGAACGAAACCGAACCCGGATACGACACCGGGATTCTTGGCCAAGCTTATAACCAGGCCGCCAGACTCCTGAATAGCGCTCATAACCTGAATAAGGAATTGTACCTGATTACCGACCGCCAGGCCAGCTCTCTGCCGGAAACAGCCGATACCGCCGCCTCCGGGATGACCGTCTATTTTGTCGATTTACCTCTTGAAACCGATGGTAATTGCGGTATCATCGGTGTTGATCTGGGGGGGCAGTTGATCGAAGTGGGCTCGGATTTCACCGTTCGCGCCCCCGTCAAAAATTATGACAATTTCTCCAAATCTGAGGTCTTAGCCTCGCTTTTTCTCGATAATCTCCGGGTAGTGCAGTCGGAATTGAAACTCAATGAAAAGGCCAAAGAAACCATCGCCTTCAAAAGCACCGTCCAGAAACCATCCTTCCATTATGGCTGGGTGGAGTTGTCCGACGATGGTTTTCTGCCTGATAATAAATTCTATTTCAGTTTCCAATTGCCCGAGCAATTCAATGTCCTGATAGTCGATGGGGACAACAGCGGTGAACTTCTGAAACTGGCTCTCGTGCCTTCGGAAAAACTGGCCCGGTACTGGTCGGTTAAAATGACCGACCCCTCCCAACTGGCATCCCTGAAACTGCGTGATTATAATGTTATTGTCCTGGCCGGGGTCGATCGGCTGGCCGCGGTGGAAAGCTCGCGGCTTCTCACTTATGTTGACAATGGCGGCGGCTTATTTATAATCGCCGGGGCTGCCATGCACCCGGCTGCTTTTAATCAGAATTTCGGAAACAAAATGGGGGTTAAATATTTACAGCCTCCTCCGGCTTCCTTCAGTGGAACCGGTTACTATACTCTGGAACGTTTCGATTACACTCACCCCATCTTTAAGGCCTTCGATAATTTCCGGAAAGATTCCCTGCCCGTTTTCCGGTTTTTTGCTCTGCCGCAATTCGAGGATAACGGGCCCAACCGGGATCTGGCTTATTTTTCCGGGGGACTCCCGGCTCTTATCGAATCCGGTTATGGCCTCGGCAAAATCATCATGATGACCGCGCCAATTATCCCGCGTTATACTGATATTGCCTCCCACTCTTTCTTTGTTCCCTTTGTCATTCGTACGATGGTATATCTGTCCGGTGATGTCGGCGAATTCGAAATCGATAATTTCGTGGGTGAAAACGTCATGCGGTCGATTTCCTCGCGCCGAACAATCTACGGAACAGTAACCATGGTCACGCCGGACGGCCGATCCTATGAAATCGCCGGAACCGAACAACCCGGTCAGGTGGTTTACGATTGCCGGCCGATTGATCAACCCGGTATTTATCAGCTCCGCAGTGGTGACAAATTGGTGGATATTTTCCCGGTCAACCTGACATCAGCCGAAGGCGATCTGGCCGCGGCTGATATGGCCCGGTTCGAAACCGCCCTGGGAATTGAAAAATCACGCACGATTCCTTATAATAAATCATCAGCCGCCCTGATATCGGAAGCCCGGTTTGGACGAGAACTCTGGAAAATCTTCCTCTGGGCGGCCATTTTGATCATGGCAGTGGAAATGGTTTTTGCGCGAGAGAGTAAACCCGATCCCGAAGAACAATGACCCTGATCGCCGGTGAAAATATTTCCAGGCAGTTCGAAGACCGCCTGCTGTTTAACGATCTCTCTTTCTCCGTCAACGAAACCGACCGGATTGGCCTGGTCGGACCCAACGGAATCGGTAAAACCACTCTTTTTGAAATCATGGCTGGGCGTATGCGCCCCGACAGCGGCCAGATTACCCGCGCCAAACATTGCCGTATTGCCTATGTCGAACAGGAGTTCGAATCGCACCGGGATAAAACCCTGTTCGATTTTGTCTGTGATGCCCGTGCCGATTTGATCGCCATGCGCGCTGAAATCGAGAGTCTCAGCCGCCGTCTAAGCGATTCTCCTGATGACAATGACCTTCTCGAAAAACTTGGCGAGCTTCAGCATCGTTTCGAGGTCGCCGGCGGTTATAAACTGGAGGCCGAAATTAAAATAGTTTTGGTCGGGCTCGGCTTCCCCGAAAACCGCTTCCACAACCGTCTCAGCGATTTCTCCGGCGGCGAAAAAAACCGCGCCGCTTTGGCCCGGGTTCTGGCCGGACAGAGCAATCTGCTTTTGCTTGATGAGCCGACCAACCATCTCGATTTAGACTCCACCATCTGGCTTGAGGAATATCTGAAAAACCTTGACCGGGCCTATATAATCGTTTCCCACGACCGCACCTTCCTCTCCAATACGATTGAAAAGGTTTGGGAGATTTCCGCCCGAAAAATCAATCAGTATTTCAACGGATTCGATAAATACCTTATCGAACGGCGCGAACGGATCGATCAATTGCACCATCAGTACCGCCACCAGCAGGAGGAAATTAAGCGGATCGAGGATTTCATCCGCCGCAATATGGCCGGCCAGAAAACCAAACAGGCCCAATCGCGGCAAAAATATCTCTCCCGGATCAAACGCATCGAATTACCCCAGTCGGAATATATTGCTCCGTCGTTCTCGGTCGCCTCGGGCCAGCGGTCCTTTAACCTGGTTCTGGCGGTCGATTCGGCTTCATTCGGCTATGGCAATCATGCTGTTATACGCGAGGTCGATTTAAATCTTTACCGCTCCGACCGGCTGGCCCTGATCGGTGCCAACGGAACCGGCAAAACAACTTTTCTCAAATCTATTCTGGGGGAACTGGAACCGCTGGAAGGCTCGATTAAAATCGGGCAGAAAGTCGATCCGGCCTATTTCGACCAGGAACTGGCCGACCTTGATGAAAGTAATACCGTTCTCGATGAAATCTGGATGGTCGAACCGACCGCCGAGGCGGGAGCCCTGCGCTATTACTTGGCCCGGTTTGGATTTTCCGGTGAGGATGTTTTTAAAAAAATTTCCGTCCTTTCCGGCGGCGAAAAAACTAAACTGGCCCTTGCCAAACTTCTTTTCAAACCGACTAATTTCCTGATTCTCGACGAACCCACCAATCACCTCGATATCGATTCCCGCTTGGCCCTTGAGGAGGCTCTGCGCGATTTCGACGGCACTCTGCTTATTGTCAGCCATGATCGCTATTTCCTCGATCAGGTGGCCGACCGTATTGCCGCTATTGAAAGCGGTCGGATCAGAATCTTTAACGGTAATTACAGTTATTACCGGGGTAAAAAAAAAGCCGAAAAGGAAATCACCGTCAAAAAAACGACCGACCCCGAACGCCTGCGACAATATGCCGATTTTAAAAAAATTTCCCAGACCAAAGGACGGCTCAAAAAGGAACTTCGTTCCACCATGTCCAAAATCCAAGACCATGAGAAGACCCTCGAAAAACTGGAAAAAGATATCCTGTATAATATTCCCAAATCGGATTGGCAGAAACTGGCCGAGGTCTCCCGACAAAAATCCGAGATTGAAGAAACCCTGATAAAACTCTATAATAATCTCGAGGAGCTGGAGAAACTAAATGATCAATATTCTGACTCTGATCGGCAGTCCGATTAAAAGCGGTTCGACCGAAATACTGCTCGAACGAATTGCCGATGGCATCATTAACGGCTCCGTTCAACCGGTTTCCAATGAAATTATCCGACTTAACAACTACCAGTATCTCCCCTGCCAATCATGCGGCAAAAGTCCCGAACCGGAATACTGCTTTTTCCATGATGAGATATACCAGGTTTATGAACAACTGCTTGATTGCGATATTATTCTGTTCGGCTCGCCGATCTATTTCGACACCGTCTCGGCCCAAGCCAAGCTCTTTATTGATCGTTGTAACTGCCTTCGCCCGCCGGATTTCGATGGCAAAAGCGGACATCATTTTAAAAGGATCATCAGCCGTAAACGAGTCGGAGCTATGGTCCTGGTTGGCGGCGAGCGTCAGGAATTCGAATATGCCCGTAAGGTCATTGCCGGTTTTTTCCAATGGGTCGAAGTCGAAAACTGCGGGACAATAACTTATGCCGGTTCAGGATGGAATATTGGTATGGTTTCAGACGACGAGAAAAAACTCGATGAAGCCTATTCGCTTGGCGGCAAAATCGCCTCGAACTTAATTATCAATAGGTAATAGCCCATAGCCGCCTTCCCCCTTTCTGATCACCTTTTCAACAATATTATTCGCTATCCGAATCTACATCCCGGTTGGATATTTTAAGACTTTGCCCGGCTTCCGATTCTAAAAAAGGATATGCGGACGGCAAATACAAAATACTTCGACTACGACTTGATTCTCAAGGAACCGGTTCCCTTTGAAATGGATTTACCGTGGGAAGATTATGGTTTTTCCCGCCGCTTTTACCAGATTGTCCATGACTGGGGTATTCCAACCGGCGAAGAAATCGAATTTCTTGACAGTTTTTTGACCGATCAAAATAACTGCGTCCTCGACCTCGCCTGCGGCGGCGGCCGCCATACTCTCGGCGCCTGGCCGCCCGCGGACATAAGGTGACCGGGATCGATATCGGCCGTTATCCCATCGACCTCGCTCGCACCCGGGTTGCCGATGATAAAATCGATGCCGAATTTCTCTGCGCAGATATTCTCCGAATCGAATATAAAAACGAATTTGACCTCGTTTTTCTAATCTGTGGCCAGATGGGACATTTCTCCCCCGAAGAATGCCGGGTCATCTTCGCCCGGACAGCCGCAAGTCTCAAAGACGGTGGCGTCTTCATTATCCACCTGCCAACCTTCTCCCGGGAAGACATGGCCAGCTATACCCAATGGTATCAGGAAAAACAACCTTTCTATTTCGACCATCCGGCCATCATCCATCGTGAGCAGTATTTCTTTGAGAATGAACAGGTTAAGTTAATTCGTGATTTTGCCGTCGATACCGTCACCCGCCATAACACGCTCTTCGGAGTTTCTGAAAAAGCCTATACTCAGTCCGAACTGGAATCATATGCCTCCGAACAGGGGCTGATTCTGACCGAAGTTTTCGGCGATTATAAAAAATCCCCCCGGGAGATTAATTCTTCAGAAAAAATATACGTCTTCCGCAAAAAAGATTCTCCGGCTGACGATAATTATTAAAGTCGAGCGTATTAATATTTGACTTGCGTTTTTCATTCGGTCACGTATATTAATAGGCTGATTTATGAGAGATATTTGAAATGCTTTTAAGGATATGAAATGAAACCGAAAATTCACCCGAACTATTACGACACGACCATCACGTGCCACTGCGGAAATGTGATTAAGACGCGGTCGACTGCCAAGGATATCAAGGTGGAAATCTGTTCCAACTGCCATCCCTATTTCACCGGCCGCCAGAAACTGGTTGATACCGCGGGAAGAATCGAGCGTTTCCGCCGGAAATACGGGCTGGATAAAAAAGACCAGAACAAAACCAAAGAATCCGGCAAATAAGCCGTATTAATTGTCGTTGACGCTCCGATGTTTTATCGGGGTGGATTATTCTTGCTCTTGGAAGATAGGTCTTCCGTGATAGATTTTAATTGATATTGAACGAGGTCCGGATGCCTGACTTATCTGTCGGCGGACAAGCGGTAATTGAGGGAGTCATGATGCGCTCCACCGACAAAATCTCGACCGCCGTCCGCATTCCCTCCGGTGAAATCCTGGTCAAAACCGAAAAATATATTTCGCTTGCCAAAAGACATAAATTCCTGGGCCTGCTTGTTATTCGTGGCGTTATCACTTTTTTCGAAATGCTGGTGATGGGCATCAAAACCCTAAATTTCTCGGCCGATGTGGCGGTTAAGGAAATGGAAAAGAAGGAAGCCGAGGAAAAGGGCCAGGAGTATAATCCCCGCGAAAGACAGATGAGTAATTTTACCATATTCGGCACCGTCGTGATTGCCCTCGGCCTGGGTATCCTGATATTCTTTTTCACCCCCCTTTTGATCTCCTCCCTTCTGCATGTCGAGAAGGATGCCCTCTCATTCAATCTTGTCGCCGGAATTATTCGCGTCATTCTGTTCCTTCTGTATGTATGGTTCATTTCTCTCTTTGGCGAATTCAAGAAAGTCTTCCAGTATCACGGCGCCGAGCATAAATCGATTTTCGCCTACGAAAACGGCGATGAACTGACCCCGGAAAGTGTCGGCAAATATACCACCCACCACCCCCGGTGCGGCACCAGCTTTATCCTGATCGTAGCCCTTTTCGCCATCCTGGTTTACTCCATATCCGATACTGTCTTCGCGGTTATCACCGGTTACCCCCCGGCTCTTCTAACCCGTTTTGCCATCCATTTCAGCCTCTTGCCGCTGGTAGCCGGCGGTTCTTACGAATTACTTAAACTCTCCGGGAAAACCCGCGATAACGCCCTGACCCGCACCCTCATCCAGCCCGGACTCTGGCTCCAGCGTATCACCACCAAAGAACCCTCCCCGGAACAGATGGAAGTCGCGATTGTCGCCCTGGAGACCGCCCTCGGTATCACTGAGTCGAAAATCACCGTTAAAAGAACTTGCCTTTAGCGGTCCCACTCGTTATCCTTATCCACCATTTTTATTCACGGTGAATTATTATGCTTGAGATTATAGAAAAATATGAAAAACGCCTCGAGGAAATCAATCGGGACCTGATGAAACCGGAAGTCCTCTCCAACCAGAACCGCCTGCGGGAATTATCTCGCGAGCGGCGTCAGGTTGAGGAAATTCTGGAAACGGGGCGGCTTTACCGCCAATGCCGCCGCAATATCGATGATGCCAGGGAAATCCTGGATACTTCCGATGATTCCGAGATGATGTCTATGGCCGAGGAGGAATTGGCGGCTTCCGATTCCAGACTCGAGGGACTTGAGGAAAAACTGAATCTGCTGCTAAGCCCCAAAGACCCCCGCGATATTAAAAACGTCATTATCGAAATCCGGGCCGGGACCGGCGGCAATGAGGCCGCCATATTCGCCAGCGATCTGTACCGGATGTACACCCGCTATGCCGAAGAGAAAGGATGGAAGGTCGATGTTCTCTCATCCAATCCGATTGAACTGGGCGGTGTCAAGGAAATTATCTTCATTATCAAAGGCGAGGGAGCCTATGGCCGCCTTAAATACGAATCCGGTGTTCACCGGGTTCAGCGCGTCCCTTTGACCGAATCCCAGGGTCGGATCCACACTTCCGCCGCCACTGTGGCGGTCTTACTCGAGGCCGAAGAGGTTGATCTCAAAATAAATGAGAACGATCTTAAAATCGACGTCTACCGTTCCTCCGGGCCGGGCGGCCAGTCGGTCAACACCACCGATTCGGCCGTGCGCATAACCCACCTGCCCACCGGGCTGGTGGTTACCTGCCAGGATGAAAAATCCCAGCACAAAAACAAGGCCCGCGCACTCCAGGTGTTACGCGCCCGCCTGCTGGATAAGATTATCGAAGAGCAAAACGAGGAAATCGCCCGGGAACGGAAATCAATGGTCGGAACCGGCGATCGTTCGGCCAAAATCCGCACCTACAATTTCCCCCAGTCACGCGTGACCGATCATCGCATCGGTTTGACTCTGCACCGTCTCAATGACATTCTTGATGGTCATCTTGACGAAATCGTTACTGCCCTGGAAAAACATGACCGTCAATCCCGGCTGGAATCCGAAAAACCGCAAAAGAAAACCGGCTGATCAACTTCTATCTCAAAGACGCGGCGGTAATTCAATTCTCCATCTTTGTATAATCGATTTCCGATCCCAGGACGCTGTGCGGAATAAGATATATCAATAGCGTCACCAGTGAGGCCGTAATAATCCATCCCCGGCCACTCCTGCCGCCCCGGCTTCGCCAGAGAGCAATCAGCCAGAAGATTATGGCCACGAAGGTTTTATTATCGGTCAAATCATGGCCGTGCGGCCATCCCGTCCAGAAAGCCCCGAAAGCATATTTCTGGACAATCGGTCCGAAAATCAATCCCCCCAGCACCATCAAAATAGTGGTAATCAACCCGTAAGAAAAAACTCCTTTACCTCCGACTACAGCTTCCAGACCGGCCCGGTTCGATACCAGCATACCGATAAACATGAACACTACATGGGGCCATAGAACATAAGGCGGGACGACTCCCTTGAACCTTATGATAACCGACTCATCGGTTAATTTACGCTCGATACCGTCAGGTCCCGTCAAACTGACATCATAAATGACTTTTCCCGCCGCCGGTTGTTTTGGAATGGCAAGAACCAGTTTATCGTCCCGGCGGTTCAGGCTGTCGGTCGTCCATTCATCATAGCTTTTAAATCTTTTCCAGCGCACCCGGCCACTGACATCCATATCCCCGACTGTCATTTCCATGACAGCATCGGAGATCGTTTCATGAGTTGTCAGAAGACGATAAGATATTTCCCTCCCGGATATATCCGTTTTGCCGCGAATCGAGTATGTCGGACCGGTCATCCGCTGATAAACAACCGATGATAAAGTAATAATTACTGTCAATATCCATAAAAAAATGGGCCGCCGCACTATTCCAATACTCCCGGTCTGACTTATGACAAAAATTGAAACTCCTCAACTAATTCACATTTAATGAGTTTACAATATTACGAAAATATTCTTTCCCTTACAAGTATGATTTAGTATATAACCGGTGGAATTATCAAAGGAATTCAAACTGGATCGATAACATATGAGCATCAATAGAGAAAAACTGGCCCGCCTGGCGCTTAACAAATGCCGCCAGCTGGACGTTGAATACGCCGATGTTCGTTTTGAACGGATTGAGGATGAAAATATTTCCATATCCTCCGGAACGGTCGAACCGATTGAGCGCACCGTCACCGAAGGCCTCGGTATCCGGGTGATTCATAACGGAGCCTGGGGATTTGCCTCAACCGATGATCTTTCAGAAGACAATATCAGGAGAAAAGCCGAAATGGCGTCCGAGATTGCCCAGGCCTCGGCCCTGGTTAATGAGGCCCGGGTCGTACTGGCCCCGCTTGAGCCGGCTATCGGGCGCTATATTTCCCCATACGAAATCGATCCTTTCAGCCTCTCTCTCGAGGAGAAAATAAATTTCCTGCGGGAGATTGACAGCGCCATGGCCATATCCGGCCCGGGGATGGACTCCCGCACCTGCTTCGCCTCTTTCCGCAAGAGAGAGAAATACTTCACCTCGACCGACGGAGCCGATATCCAGCAATTCATTATTCAGACCGGAGGCGGGCTATCGCTCGGCATGACTCCTTCACATCGTGAACGCTATGAGCGCTCTTTCCCCACTTCTTCGGGACAATATGAATCGAAAGGTTATGAACTGCTGGAGGAATTGAATCTCAAAGAGGCTATTCCCCGTCTGGCCGAGGAAATTAAAATGCTAACCACGGCCGAGGAATGCCCGGTTAAAGAAACCACTCTGGTTTTGTCCGGTGACCAGGTTTCGCTTCAGATACACGAATCGATCGGTCATGCTCTCGAACTGGATCGGGTTTTCGGAGCCGAGAGAAATTTCTCCGGGACTTCCTTTGCCACCCCGGATAAACTCGGAAACCTGCAATTCGCCTCGGATATTGTTACTGTTCGCACCGACGGTACCGTCCCGCATGCGCTGGCTTCCTGCGGTTACGATGATGAAGGCGTTCCCAGTTACTCAACTGATCTGATAAGAAACGGCCTTCTGGTCAATTACCTGTCCTCACGCGAAACCGCCGCCCGGATCGGTAAATCGTCCACAGCGGCCATGCGGGCTAACAGCTGGCGCAATATCCCCATCGTCCGCATCTGCAACATCCTTCTCGAACCCGGCAATAAGTCATTCGATCAGATCATTTCGGAAGTCGATGACGGTATTTATATGGATACGGTGGAATCGTGGTCAATCGACGATGAACGAAAATATTTTCAATTTGGTTGTGAAATCGGCTGGTTAATCGAGGGCGGAAAACTGACCCGCCCGGTCAAGAATCCAACCTACTCGGGTTGCACTACGGACTTTTGGAATCGATGTTCCGCCATCGCCGACCGCAATTCCTACCGCGTCTGGGGGACACCCAACTGCGGCAAAGGTCAACCCGGGCAGAATGCCCGAACCGCCCAGGGTGCCGCCCCGGCCAGATTTGACCGGATTCAGATTGGAGAATAATGCCGTGATCGATAAAAGCAAATCTCAAGAAATACTCAAAAAGGCCCTGGCCCTTTCCACCGGCGATATGACCGAGGCTGTTCTGGAAAGCGAGCGCCTGTCGCTGACTCGTTTCGCAGAATCAAAGATCAGCGACAATATCGACACCGAGGAAACCACCCTGTACATCCGGGCTGTTAAAAACAAAAAAATCGGCGTCGCCGCCGGTGGTGACTTGTCTGATGATGGTATTCGGCGCACCATACAGAACTGCGAAACGATTTTATCTTTCATGGAGCCCGATGAGCAGTTTGTCTCTTTCCCGAAACCGGAAAGCGATATTCTCAAGGAAGATTACCTGGTGCCCGGCACCGCCCGGTGCGGACCGGTAGAGCGTTCCATGGCAATCGAGAAAATATCCCGCATCTGTCACAAGGCCGGCCTGAAAATCTCAGGAGCATACCGTATCGAGGAAAACCGCCTGGCCGTGGCCAACAGCCTCGGGATGGAGCGTTATTTTGCCGGGAATCATGCCGAGCTGTCCCTGACCGCTTCCGGCGAACATAATAACTCCGGCTGGGCCCAGGCTTTTGCGGCCGATGCTTCCCAAATCAATATCGACAGACTGGCCAAAAACGCCCTGCAGAAAGCCGCCACATCACGGGATCCGATCTCCCTGCCTGATGGGCAGTACGCTGTCATCCTCGAACCGGCCGCCGTCGGTCAACTCCTCCTGCTTCTTGCTTTCATGGGATTTGGATGTAAGACTCTTTATCAGCGCCGCTCTTTCATGGCCGGTAAAATCGACGAAAAAATAACCGGTGATAATTTCACCGTCTATGAAGATAACCGCGATCCCGATTTCAATTTCCGACCTTTCGATTATGAAGGCGTCGCCCGGAAGAAGGTCCCCCTGATCGAGAATGGCCTGGCCCGCGGGGTAGTCTATAATTCATACTATGCCGCTTTGATGAATACATCTTCCACCGGACATGCTCTCTCCCCCACCAATACCTTCGGACCGTACCCGAAAACCATGGTGGTCGCGCCCGGAAAAAGCTCAATTGAGGAAATGATCAAATCTACCGACAAAGGTATCCTGATCACTCATTTCTGGTATCTTAACTTCCTCAATCCGATGAAAACTATGGTTACCGGCACCACCCTCGATGGAACCTTTCTAATCGAAAATGGTTCCATCAAATCACCGGTGAAGAATATGCGAACCAACCAGTCCATCCTCGAGGCCTTTTCCAATATTGAAGCTATCACCGCTGATCGGATAATCTACCCGCAGTTTTCAGTCCTGATGAAAGTCCCGGGAATGAAAATCAACGACTTTAATCTGGCCGCCGAGGAAGAGGAGAACAATAAATGCTGAGAAGGGAATTCATCAAAAAATCAACTATCACCCTGGGCGGTTTAGCGATTTTGACATATTTCCCATGGCGTTCAATATCAGGACAAACCCAAATCGTCCGCCGCTCAATCCCAAAACGGTATCACCTTCATGGTCATGCCCGTTCCGGGTGCGCCTCGCCCCCGGAATTACAACCGATAATGGAACAGGGCATTTATTCCCTGCCGGACTATCCATAAAGTCTCGGTGATGCAGGACAATATATCCCGAAATAATTACCGTTACCCGTTATGAATCAGCAGGAAATTCATAAAATATTGAAAACAGCCGAAGAAAAATTGCGGCAGGCCGGAATCGAGTCGGCCGCCGTCGAAATTGAAATTATTCTGGAAACTCTGCTTGATGTCGAACGGATAGATATCTATCTGCATGGTGAGCGGTTGATCGACAATACCGTTCTGGAAAAATTCAATCGGATTGTCGATCAGCGAACCACCCGTCGCCCCCTGCAATACATTCTTGGAGAGGCCTATTTCTATGGTCGGAAATTCCTGGTCAGCGATGATGTCATGATTCCCACCCCGGAAACCGAACTTCTCTGTCAACTGGCAATCGGCTATGTCAACAACGAAGCTATGGAAACTGCCGAAATCCTCGATCTCGGCACCGGTTCGGGAGTTATTGCGGTTACTATCACCGCTGAACTCGCCGGGGCATATGTCACGGCCGTCGATATCTCCCGTGCCGCGCTGATGATGGCTCGCAAGAACGCGGCCATCCACGCCCTGGACAGCCGCATAAAATTCGCTGTCTCGGATCTTTTCTCCGGTATCCTGACCGATGAGAAATACGATCTGATTCTTTCCAACCCGCCTTATATCGCCGAGAAAGAATACGATACCCTCCCTCCGGAAGTGCTGGCTGACCCCCGGCAGGCCCTTGTCTCGGGTCCGGAAGGACTCGACCTGATTAAAAGGCTGATTGACAAAGCCCCCGATCATCTAAACCCGAACGGTCGGCTGATGTTTGAGATCGGCTATGATCAGGGCAAAAAAATCGCGAAACTGACTGCCGATGATTCCCGCTATCGATCGCTTTCGATTATAAAAGACCTTAACGACATCGACCGGGTGGTTATTTTGAGTGTTTGAAATTATGAAAGAAAATCCCGATCGCACTAAAAAAATCATTGCCAGACTGAAAAAGGCTTATCCCGACGCCCGCTGTACTCTGGATTTCAAAACACCTCATCAGCTTCTGGTTGCGACTATTCTTTCCGCCCAGTGTACCGACGAGCGCGTCAATATTGTCACCCGGGATTTATTCAAGAAATACAAAACTCCCGAGGATTTCGCCCGCGCAGATATAAAAGAAATCGAACAGGATATCCGGTCCACCGGGTTTTTCCGCAATAAGGCCAGATCGATCAAGGAATCGGCAAAGGCCCTGATTGAAAGCCATAACGGCCGGATGCCGGAGACCATGGATCAACTGGTTCAACTGGCCGGGGTCGGGCGCAAAACCGCCTCGGTTATCCTGGGCGCCGCCTTCAATAAGGCCGAGGGAATCGTGGTCGATACCCATGTGGCCCGCCTCTCACAGCGTCTGGGATTCACCACACATAAGGACCCGATCAAAATCGAACGGGATCTGATGACTATCATCCCTGAGAAAGACTGGATTATTATTGCCCAACTCCTGATCGACCACGGCCGCGCCGTATGCCGGGCCAGACGCCCTGATTGCGATAATTGCATTCTGGCCGAATATTGCCCTTCGGCCCATGAAATTTAAAGCTTTTTTAAACCTGTTGCGCGCCGATACAGTATAATAGAGTAGTTATGATTATCTGGTATATCCTGTTACTTATAATCATCCTGATGTTCCTGGCCCTGGTTTCCTCGATCAGGATCCGGTTCAGTCTCGAACATGCGGCTAAAAAGCTGTGGGTCAGTTACACCCTGCTGGGGGTGATACTTGATCTCACAACGAAGCAAGGAACGGTCACTATTGCAAAAATCCCCCTCTATCGGTTCGATATGAAACGGCCGACCCGGCCTGAGAAGAAAAAGAAACGTAAATTCAGATTCAAACTCAAACCGTCTGATTTCAGAGTCGCCTATCTCGAATATTTTAGATCCCTGCTGAATAAAATCCGAATTGACTCTCTCGATCTCCGGGTTGACGGCGGTTTCAGCGACCCTTATAACACCGGACGGACTTGTGCTTTCTACTGGGCGGCCAAAGGGATATTTCCCCGATTGATGAATCATGTTACCTTCAATCCCGATTTCGACCGCGAGGATTTCGATTTTTACGGCCGAGGCAATATTGCCCTGCGCCTGTGTCATATTATCCGCTTTGCCGGTCGAATTCTATTCGAGAAACTCAATAAAAAAATTCCGCAATGGTATATAATAAGAAGAAAAGGAGAAAGTTATGGCTAATGACAACAAGGTCTCCGAAATCCTCAAGGATATTGTCGGGGAACTCAAGGATATCGCCCGATCGCAGACGGTGGTCGGAAACCCGATTACGGTCAAAGACAAAACCGTCATTCCCGTGGTTAAAATCTCGGTCGGGTTCGGGGCCGGCGGCGGCCAGGGTGAAGCCAAAGAAAAAGGCGCCGGATTCGGCGGCGGCGGCGGCGGAGCGGCCAAAATCGAGCCGGCCGCGTTCATTATTATGGATGAACACAAAATCTCCCTGCTCTCGGCCAAACCGGGTAAACTCGATGCCCTGGTCGAGGCGGTCCCGGAGTTAATCGGCAAAATCAGGGATGTCCGCGATAAAATGAAAAAGGACAAACCGGCCGAATCATCGCCGGAGGGAAACCCGGGTGACGAGAATCCCGGGTATTGATCCGTACCTGCCAATGACATCATTTGACAGCCGGGGATGGTTTTCCCCGGCTCTTTTTTTGCTCTATAATCGCACACTGTTTTTTTGCCTCATCCGTTAATTATTGGCCGATATTTCCGACTTTCTTAAGAAAAGACATCCTTTGGAGGGATCCACTCATGCCGACCTCGATTTGCCAGGCATGTGCCCGGCTTATGCGCAGTAAAAACGATTATCCCCGGGGTAACTTTTCAAGTGAATTTTGTTCCGAATGCGTTGATGAACGCGGTCATCTCAAACCGCGCAAAATCATTCGCGAAAATATGATCAGGTTTCGTATCGAACACCACAACATCAGTGAAGAGGAGGCGATCGAGATTGTCGATAATCTGATGCCGGCTCTTCCCGCCTGGATGGGACAGAAGGCAACGGTTTTATAGACTCCTATCCAACCTGATCAGGTCTCCCATTTTTGATAAATGCGGCCGGATTACCCGCCCGGCCGCATTATTCTTGTACCCCTTAGCATAGATGGTTTTCAATTCCGGTTTTTTTGCCATCCATAGCCTGCCGAACATTTGATCAATACAGTCAATAAAATTAATTCCTTTTCCCCCAACTCACTGACAGCACTTGTCATCAAAACTGCTTTTTTTACCGAAACATCAAAAAATATTGATTTTCCCCACTTGACAATATTGATCTCTC